>DATBUG010000192.1:0-7298 GCA_036516315.1 Citricoccus sp. | reverse complement strand
GTCCGCCCGTCGCGCACCTCGATGTCGATGTCCCCGTCGATGTCCGCGATGTCGAGCAGTTCCTCGACGTAGTCGGCGGCGATGTCCCCCTCCTCCTCGAGGCGGCTCGCGGCCTCGCCCGGGGCGGACTGGTCCTCGGCCGACTGCTCCTGGGCCCCCTGGCTCCCGTCCCCGGCGGGCGCCGGAGCGTCCTGCGGGGACGGGGCCGTCGCGTGCTCCGGGGAACCGTCCACGGCGCCGGTGTCCGTTCCGGCCTGGTTCGCGAGGTCCGAGGGGTCGGAGATGCCTCCGCTGGTCGTTGCTGACACGTCGGTCATCACTTCCTCCTCTTCTTCGGCTGCCGCTTCGGCTGCTGGCGCTGTCCGGCCTGCTGCGGGCGCGCTGCCTCCGCCTCGGCCTTGGCGGCGGCCTCCTGCGCGGCCTTGCCGACGGGCGGCAGGCCCTTGGCGGCACGACGCTCGTTGAGTTCCCGTTCCGCCAGCGAACCGGGGGTGGGGTTGTTCCGGATGATCCACATCTGCTGCCCGACGGCCCAGAAGTTGGTGGCCGTCCAGTAGATCAGCACGCCGATCGGGAAGTTGATGCCGCCGATGCCGAACACCAGCGGAAGGATGTAGAGCATGAACTTCTGCGACTGGGCGAAGGGCCCGCTCATCGCCGCCTCGGACATGTTCTTGCTCATCAGCATCTTCTGCATGAAGAACTGGGAGGCGGTCATGAGCACGATCATCACGACGGAGACGATGATGACCGGCAGGTTGACGTTCTCGCCCACGGACCCCAGGAAGGTGTCCTGCATGGGGGCGCCCAGGAACACGGCGTTGCCGAACGAGTGGACCTGCTCGGCCGTCAGGGCGGCCTCGCCCTCGCCACGCTCGGCGGCGGCACCGGCGCCGGCCAGGATCTGGAACAGCGCGAAGAAGAAGGGCATCTGCACGAGCATTGGCAGGCACGCCGCGAACGGGCTGGTGCCGTGCTCCTTGAACAGCGCCTGCTGCTCCATGGCCATCGCCTGGCGCGAGAGCTGGTCCGTCTTGCCCTTGTACTTGGCCTGCAGCTTCTGGATCTCCGGCTGCAGCGCCTGCATGGCCCGTTGCGACTTGATCTGCTTGACGAACAGCGGGATCAGCAGCGTGCGGATGAGGATCACCAGCAGGATGATCGACAGCGTCCAGGTGAAGCCGCCGTCCGGATCCATGCCGAGCCAGTCCAGGAGCGTGTGGAAGGCACCGAGGATCCAGGACATCACCCACTTGAAGGGCCAGAGAATGATTTGGAAGAAGTCCATGGTCTCCTACTGCTCCTCCGGCGGATCCGGCGGAATGACGGGGTGGTTCAGGTCAATGATCTTGGGTTGTCGTCCCGGGGGCCAAATCCGCCGGCCGGGCGGGACCGCGTCGACCCCGCCGCTCGACCAGGGGTGGCATCGCGCCAGGCGACGGGCGGCCAGCCAGGATCCGCGGGCCGCTCCATGCACGTGCACGGCCTCGAGCGCGTAGGCCGAACACGAGGGGAAGTATCGGCACACCTGCCCGTAGGTGGGCGAGATGACCAGCCGGTACGCCATGAGCACCCAGGCCACCAGCATCGAGGGCAGGGCGCGGGCCGGCCCCCAGACCATCGCCCCGGGGCGCGTGATGAAGGGGGACTGCGCGGTCACGGCGTCGTCCCCTGGCCGGCGCGGCGGCCTGCGGCCTTGCGCAGGGCTGCGGGGAGGGCCGAGTCCAGGTCCTTCTTGAGGCTGTCCCAGTCCGCGGTGCCCGACGGCGGCAGGGCCCGCACCACGACCGTGGCGGCCGGGTGCCCCCGCAGGGGTCCGTTGAGCTGTTCCGCGACGGCGGCCCGCAGGCGACGCTTGACCCGGTTGCGGGTCACGGCGTTGCCCACCGCCTTGGAGACGATGAAGCCTGCCCGGACCGGGCCGGCGTCGGGATCCAGGCAGTAGGCGGACACGACAACGTTCCGGCGCCCTGTCCGGGCGCCGGAACGCAGTGTCTGGGAGAAGTCCGCGGGGGTGCGTACCCTTCTGTCGCGGGGCAGCAACCGACGTGGTCCGCTCTACTGGCCAGCCTCAGGCTGGATCAGGCGGACAGTTCCGAGCGGCCCTTGGAACGGCGGGTCGCCAGGATGGCGCGGCCGGCGCGGGTGCGCATCCGGGCGCGGAAACCGTGCTTCTTGGCACGGCGGCGGTTATTCGGCTGAAAAGTCCGCTTGCTCACTTTGAATCTCCACAACGTGTGTATGCGCCCGGACCCGTTGTACCTGGGGGAAGAACCGGTAGACGCTCTGACTAGGACTTCCCCGCGAGGGACACCGGCGCTGGGGCAGTGCCCTCGTCCGGTGCCCGCCGGCTGCCGGCGCTCCACGACCGCACCAGGCGGACCTGGCCGGTTCTGCGCATGCGCAATCAGCCCCACGGGGACCTACAGAGTTTACGGACGCGCGCCAGCCAAGGTCAAATCACGGTGCTCCAGGATTGCGTCCCCCAGCGTCCCCCGCGCGTCCGAGCGCGGGCGGACCGGTGTGACGCTACTCCACCGCGCGCGGTCGACCCGCCTCCGACACTCCCGGATGCGGGTCGGCGGTTCCACAGCCTGGACCCTGTCATTCCGGGAGCGGCACCGTCTTGGTCCACAGGGTTATCCACCCCCTGTGAATAAGCCTGTGGATTACCGATAGACTCGTGGCCTACCCGTCAGGAAGGACCCTCACACCTCATGGTTGCAGATGAGGCTGTCAGCAGCTCGTGGCGCAAGGTGGTCCGCACCCTGGAGGAGGACGACCGCGTCACCCCCCGCCAGCGCGGGCACATCGGCCTGGCCCAGGCCCAGGGCCTGATCGGCAACACCCTGTTGCTGGCCGTGCCGAACGAGCTCACCCGTGAGGTGCTCCAGAACCAGCTCAAGGATCCCCTGGCCGCGGCACTGCAGGACGTCTTCCGGACCGAGATCCTCTGTGCGTACTCCATCGACTCGACGCTGACCGCGCCGGCCGAGCCGGAACCGATGATCCCGGCCCATGCCGTGCCGGTGCGCGAGACGCCCATGGCCCGGTCGGCGGCCTCCCCTCTGCGTTCGAAACCGCCGGTGCCGGCCCCCGCACCGCCCTCGACGTCGGACGAGACCAGCCGCCTGAACCCGCGGTACCACTTCGAGACCTTCGTCATCGGGTCCTCGAACCGCTTCGCGCACGCCGCGGCCAATGCCGTGGCCGAGGCGCCCGCCAAGGCCTACAACCCGCTGTTCATCTACGGCGAGTCCGGTCTGGGAAAGACCCACCTGCTGCACGCCATCGGCCACTACGCCCGGCACCTCTACCCGGGGCTGCGGGTGCGCTACGTGAACTCCGAGGAGTTCACCAATGACTTCATCAACTCCATCCGCCACGACGAGGGCGCCAGCTTCAAGCAGGTGTACCGGAACGTGGACATCCTGCTCATCGACGACATCCAGTTCCTGGCGGACAAGGAAGCCACCGTCGAGGAGTTCTTCCACACCTTCAACACGCTGTACAACAACAACAAGCAGGTCGTGATCACCTCGGACCTGCCACCCAAGCAGCTCTCCGGGTTCGAGGACCGCCTGCGGTCCCGCTTCGAGTGGGGCCTGATCACGGACATCCAGCCGCCGGACCTCGAGACCCGCATCGCCATCCTGCGGAAGAAGGCGGAGGCGGAGGGACTGACGGCACCTCCGGAGGCGCTCGAGTACATCGGCTCCAAGATCTCCACCAACATCCGCGAGCTGGAGGGCGCGCTCATCCGCGTGACCGCCTTCGCCTCGCTGAACAAGCAGCAGGTGGACATCCAGTTGGCCGAACAGGTCCTGCGGGACCTGATCACGGACGAGGACGCGCACGAGATCACCGCACCGGCGATCCTCAACGAGACGGCTGCCTACTTCAACCTCACCATGGAGGAGCTGACCTCCAAGTCCCGGACCCGGACCCTGGTCACCGCGCGGCAGATCGCCATGTACCTGTTGCGGGAGCTGACCGAGATGTCCCTGCCCAAGATCGGCCAGGAACTGGGCGGCCGCGACCACACCACCGTGATCCATGCTGACCGGAAGATCCGGGAACTGATGGCCGAACGCCGGACCATCTACAACCAGGTCACCGAGCTGACCAACCGGATCAAGCAGCAGCAGCGCTCCCGCTGACCCGGGGCCCGGAACCGGGCCCGGCCGAGAGTCTCCACCCCGGGCTCAGGACCTTCAGCCTTAACCGCAAGGTCGGTCCACAGCCAGATCCGTTGTATACACCGGCCCCGCGACGCGCTGTCCACAGTTATCAACAGGTTTCCACAGGTCTCCCCCGCGATATTTCGTAGGCAAACCCACAGCTGTGGATAACCCTGTGGACGGTTAAGTGGACCATCGCGCCCAGCCTCTGGATAACTCCGGGGGGTCCTGTGAATCCGCGGATTTCAGCCTCTCGCTCTGTACACAATGGGCTCACATGCCCGACGGGGAGCATCCACCGGAGTGTCCACAAGGACTTCCGCGGCCCCGGGCCGTCCAGCACGGTTATCCACAGTATCCACAGCACTTATTAACACTACTGATCCCTGTTAAACGAGAATCCCAAGAACATTCACGCTCCGCGCCGGCCCCGGCACGTCCCAGGGCCGTCCGGGAGGGGCCCTGACGGCCCTGGATCACAGTCCGGGCGCAATTCGCGGCATTCGCGGCACCGGCGAGTCACGGTATGCTGACACCGCACCGGGCCTCGGTGTGTACAAGGACGCCAGGCGGGTGGACGTCCTGTGGAGCCGTGCGACAAGACCTGCCGTCTGAGAGAAAGGCGGATACTTCTGTGAAGTTCACCGTTGAGCGGGACATCCTCACGGATGCCGTGTCCTGGACCGCCCGATCCCTGTCCCCCCGCCCTCCGGTGCCCGTGCTGTCCGGTCTGCTCATCACCGCCGAGGACGGTCTCCTCTCGATCGCCAGCTTCGACTACGAGACCTCCGCACAGCTCGAGATCGAGGCCGACATCGAGGCCTCGGGGCGGATCCTGGTGTCCGGCCGCCTGCTCAACGACATCGTCCGGTCCCTGCCGGCAGCCCCCGTCACCGTCGAGACGGACGGTTCCAAGGTCGTCGTCACCTGCCGCAACTCCCGCTTCGAACTGGCCACCATGCCCGTCGAGGAGTACCCGGCGCTCCCGGAGATGCCCGAGTCCGCCGGCACGGTGGACGGCAACGCCTTCGCCCATGCCGTCGCACAGGTCACGGTCGCCGCCTCCAAGGACGACACCCTCCCCATCCTCACTGCCGTGAAGATGGAGATCGAGGGTGACCGCATCACCTTCCTGGCCACGGACCGCTACCGCCTGGCGATGAAGGAGATCACCTGGTCCCCGGCGGATCCGTCCATCTCGACCTCCGTGCTGGTCAAGGCACGCACCCTCACCGAAGTGGCCAAGTCCCTCTCGGGCGGGGGTGACCTGCAGATCCGGCTGCCCAGGGAGTCCTCCTCCTCAGACCTCATCGGCTTCTCCTCCGGCGGCCGCCGGACCACCAGCGTGCTCGTGGACGGCGAGTACCCGAAGATCCGTGCCCTCTTCCCCGAATCCAGCCCCATCCACGCCGTGGTCGCCACCAGCCCCCTGGTCGAGGCGGTCAACCGCGTCAAGCTCGTGGCCGAACGCAACACGGCCGTGCGCATGGTGTTCTCCGACGGTCAGGTGGCCCTGGACGCCGGCACCGGCAACGACGCCTCGGCGAATGAGTCCCTGGATGCGGTGCTGGAGGGTGAGGAGATCACCGTCGCCTTCAACCCGGCCTACCTGGGTGAGGGGCTGAACGTGATCGACTCCCCCTACGTGCGGTTCTCCTTCACCACGGCTCCCAAGCCGGCCCTGATGACCGCCCAGCAGGAACCCGATGCGCCGGAACAGGACGACTACCGGTACCTCGTCATGCCGGTGCGCCTGACCAACTGACGAGCCGGCTGACCGCCAGAAGCGCACTCCGTGCATCTGTCCCACCTCTCCCTCACCGACTACCGGTCGTACCACGGGGCCGAGTTGGCCCTCTCACCCGGACCCAACGTGCTGGTCGGATCCAACGGGGTCGGCAAGACCAACGTGGTCGAGGCCGTCGGCTACCTCGCCACCCAGGACTCCCACCGCGTCCCCAACGACGCCCCGCTCGTGCGCTTCGGCGCCTCGCAGGCGATCATCCGGGGCCGCATCCACCGCGGGGAGCGGGCCGTGGCGCTCGAGGTCGAGATCAACCCGGGCAAGTCCAACCGTGCCGCGATCAACCGCGGCGCACCCCAACGGGCCCGTGAGGCCCTCGGCCTGCTGCGCTCGGTGCTCTTCGCCCCGGAGGATCTGGCCCTGGTCAACGGCGACCCCTCCGTGCGACGCCGTTTCCTGGACGACCTCGTGGTGCAGCTGCGTCCGGCCCTCGGGGACGCCCGCAGCGACTACGACCGGGTGCTGCGCCAGCGCAACGCCCTGCTCAAGCAGGCCAGGTTCTCCCGGTCCTGGTCCGAGGAACAGGGGTACACGCTCGCGGTCTGGGACGAGCACCTCTCCCGGGCCGGAGCCCGGTTGCTCAACGGCCGGCTGCACGTGCTGCGGATGCTGGCCTCCCCGCTGACCGAGTCCTATGCGGCCCTCGCCCAAGGGCCCAAGGCCGCCGGGTTCAGCTACGAGTCGACCGTCCCACTGGCCGGGGGGCAGCACGAGGTGGTCCCCAGCGAGCAGGAGCTGTACGAGGCCCTGCTGGGCCAGCTCGAGTCCCAGCGCAAGCAGGAACGCGACCGCGGTGTCACCCTGGCCGGACCGCACCGGGACGATCTCGCCCTGACGTTGGGGCCGGCACCGGCCAAGGGGTACGCCTCCCACGGGGAGACCTGGTCGATGGCCCTGGGCCTGAAGCTGGCCAGCTACCGCGTGCTGACCGCCGACGACCCCGACCCCGAGGGCCGTCCGGTGCTGATCCTGGACGACGTCTTCGCCGAGCTCGACGAGGGCCGGCGCGCCCGGTTGGCCTCGCTCGCTGCCGACGCCGAACAGCTGATCGTCACGGCCGCCGTGGCCGGGGACATCCCCGCGGAGCTGGCCGGTCCGCGGATCGCCGTGCGCCTGGGGGAGGACGGGAGCACCCTGGATCCGGGGGTGATCCCGTGAGCGATTCCGGCCGGTCCACCGGCGCGGGCGCCGACCGGCCCGCTGAGCCCGCGGTCGAGCAGGCTCCCGAGGAACCCGACGCCGCCCTCGTCGCGCTGAACCGCGTGCGCCAGGCGGCCGCGGCGCGGGGTGAGGCACCCCGCCGGGGCGCGCGG
>DATBUG010000191.1:0-3137 GCA_036516315.1 Citricoccus sp. | reverse complement strand
GTCGAGGACGACGTCTTCGCCGCCAACTTGCGCCGCCTGGAGGCCAAGTTCCAGCTGATGCGGCGCATGGGCATGGACCTGATCCTGCTGTGCTCCAACGTCGCCACCGCCACCCGCTGGGAGGACGAGGTCGCCGTCGGGCAGCTGCGGCAGGCCGCGGACCTGGCCGCCCGGTACGGCATCCGGATCGCCTACGAGGCCCTGGCCTGGGGGCGCTATGTCAGCACCTACGAACACGCGTGGAGCCTGGTGGACCAGGCCGACCGGCCCAACCTGGGCGTGTGCCTGGACTCCTTCCACATCCTCTCCCGGCGCGGGGACGTCACGGGGTTCCGGGCCATCCCGGGGGAGAAGATCTTCTTCGTCCAGCTGGCCGACGCCCCGAACCTGCTGCTGGACCTGCTCTCCTGGTCCCGCCACTACCGGACCTTCCCCGGGGAGGGCGCCTTCGACCTGGTGGGTTTCTACCGGGCCCTGGTCGCCACCGGGTACGCCGGACCGCTCTCGCTCGAGGTCTTCAGCGACGTCTACCGGCAGACGGACACCCCGCGGACGGCGCTGGCGGCCATGCGCTCGCTGCAGTGGCTGCAGGCGGCGACGGCCGCACCGGGCCAGTCCGCTGACCTGCAGCCGCGGGGCTGGGACTACGCCGAGGTGCTGGCCGCCGAGCCCGAGGACGTCAGCGAGATCCTGGTCGCGCTGGGCTTCAGGGACCGGGGCCCGCACCGGACCAAGGACGTGCGGCTGCTCTCGGCCGGTGACGCCAGGGTGGTGCTCAACGGCCGGCCGCGTCCGCGCGGGGAGGACGGCTCCGAACTGGTGGGCCTGGGGCTGCAGGTGCCGGATCCTCGGGCCACCATGGACCGTGCCCGGCTGCTGCAGTACCCGGTGGCGTGGCGGTCCAACCGCGCCGACGAGATGGTGCTGCGCGGGGTCACCGCCCCGGACGGCTCGGAGTTGTTCGTGGCCCCGGTGCCGGGCGAGGGCCTCGAACCGGGGTGGACGGCCGAGTTCGGCCACGACGGCCGGACCGCCGGCCCCGGGAGAACCGGGCCGTCCCCGGCGGGGGACGGGCTGATCCTGGGGATCGACCACGTCAACCTGGCCCAGCCGTGGCAGTGGTTCGACGAGGGCGTGCTGTTCTACCGCGCCCTGTTCGGGCTGCACGCCCAGGCGAACAACGAGGTGGCCTCCCCGCAGGGCCTGGTGCGCTCCCAGGTGGTGCAGACCGACGACGACGCGGTGCGGCTGGCGCTGAACATGCTCCCCCAGGTCCTCGAGGGCACGGACGAGGGCCGTCGCCATCGGCGCGCGGACTACCCCGAACACGTGGCGTTCCTCTCCTCGGACGTCGCGGAGGTCGCCCGCCGGGCACGGCAGGCCGGACTGCGCTTCCTGCCGATCCCGGCGAACTACTACGAGGACCTCCAGGCCCGTTTCGACCTCGACCGGGACCTGCTGGAGGTGCTGCGGGAGAACGACCTGATGTACGACCGGGACGAGAAGGGCGAGTTCCTGCACTTCTACACCCGCACCGTGGGCAGCGTGTTCTTCGAGGTCGTCGAACGCCGTGGCGGCTATGACGGCTACGGGGCCATGAGCGCACCCGTGCGCCTGGCCGCCCAGTACGACGTCGACCGGCAGTGACCCGGTGCGGTCCCGTCGGGCGAACGTTGTGCCCGGCGGGTCCGGACGCCTACGGTGATCGCACGTCAGCAGACCGGTAGTGCAGAGGGGCACGTGCGATGCAGAATACCCAGCCCATCATCGTCGGCGTCGACGGCTCGGAGGCGTCCCTCGAGGCGCTCAGGGAGGCCAGGACCATGGCCGAGGCCCTGGGGAGCCCGTTGACCGCGGTCGCGGCGTGGGAGTTGCCGCCCACGGCCGCCCAGTACCCCTACCCCGTCGAGCAGGACTTCGAGGACTCCGCCCGCAAGCGGCTCGAGCACGCGCTGCAGACCGTCTTCGGGGACGACCGCCCCGAGGGCCTGCAGACCGTGGTCCGCGGCGGCACACCGGCAAGGGTGCTCAGGGACCTCAGCGAGGGCGCCCGGATGGTCGTGGTCGGCAGTCGCGGCCACGGCGGCTTCGCCGGGCTTCTCCTGGGTTCGGTCAGCTCCGCGGTGGCGGCCCACGCCAAGTGCCCCGTGCTGGTGACCCGCCGCCGGTCGTCCTGACCTGATCCCGGCCCCGCCCTCGCGCGGGCGGCGCCGGGCACGAGGAAGGCCCCGCTCCCGCTGAGGGACCGGGGCCTTCCTCATGCCGCGAGCCGTCCGGACCCGGTTTCCGGCCCCGGCGCGACGGCGCGGCATACCGCGCGAGCGGTACTGACCGTACCGCGGTCCGGGTAGGGCGGGAATACCGTATCCGGCGGATTCTTTCTCGTGTCCTCGCAGCCATTCTGGAGGGGCAGCGGTCCTGGAAAGGACCGGGTGAATGGCGAAGAACGAGGAGACCATGGCCATCATCAAGGAACCCCACCTGTTCAACGAGCAGAACCTGTTCGTGGACCTCGGGGACGCGCTGGGCCGCGAGCTCTACCTGAAGATCGAGGGGCTCAACCTCGCCGGATCGGTCAAGCTCAAGCCCGCGCTGGAGATGGTCGAACGGGCCGAGCGGGCGGGGACCCTCCGGCCGGGATCCGTGCTCGTCGAGTCCTCCTCCGGGAACCTGGGCGTCGCGCTCAGCATGATCGCCGCCAGCCGGGGATACCGCTTCGTCTGCGTGATCGACCCTCGGTGCAACCCCACGACCCGTCGCCTCATGGAGGCGCTCGGAGCCCAGGTGGACCTGGTCACGGAACCGGATCCCGTCGAGGGGTACCTCGGCGCCCGGCTCGACCACGTGCGCCGGTTGTGCGCGGCGGACGAGCGGTACGTCTGGCTCAACCAGTACACCAACCCCGGCAACTGGGGGGCGCACTACCGGCGGACCGCACCCGAGACGGACGGCGGATCGTCTCCGGGATGGGCGACGGGACGATCCGCGTGTGGGAGGCGAAGGCCCCCGTGCCCATGGAACACGGGCTGTGGGTCCTCGACGTGGACGTCAGCGCCGACGGCCGCCTGATCGCCTCGGCCGGGGTGGAGAAGTCCGTGCGGCTCTGGGACGCCGAGACGGACCGGCCCGTGGGTGCT
>DATBUG010000190.1:0-4422 GCA_036516315.1 Citricoccus sp. | reverse complement strand
CCACATCCTCGGGCTCTTCCGTCTCTGGTGGATCCCCGTCGGCGGCCCGCCCACCGAGGGCGCCTACGTGACCTACGACCACGAGGCGATGGTCGGCATCCTGGCGCTGGAGGCCCAGCGGGCCGGGGCCGTCGTCGTGGGCGAGGACCTGGGGACCTTCGAGCCCTGGGTCCAGGACTACCTCGCCCGGCGCGGGCTGCTGGGCACCTCCATCCTCTGGTTCGAGCAGCAGGACGGCGCTCCGCGGCCGCCGCGCGAGTACCGCGTGCGGTGCCTGACCTCCGTCAACACCCACGACCTGCCCCCGACGGCCGGATACCTCACCGGCGTGCACCTGGACCTGCGCGAGAGGCTCGGCCTGCTCGCCGGCGACGCCGAGGCCGAGCGCGAGCGGGCCGGTGAGGAACGGGACGCGTTCATCCGGGCCGCCCGCCAGGACGGCTTCCTGCCGCGGGACCAGGCACCGGACCTGTCCAGCCCCGAGGGGCTGGCCGACGTCGTGGTCGCCCTCCACCGGTACCTCGCCCAGGCGCCGTCGATGCTGCACGGCGTCGCGCTGGTGGACGCGGTGGGCGAGAAGCGGATCCAGAACCAGCCCGGCACCACCCAGGACCAGTACCCCAACTGGGAGATCCCCCTCGCCGACCACGAGGGCCGGGCCGTGCTGATCGACGATCTCGACCGCGTCCCCGGCTTCGCTCGGCTGCTCGACGCGGTCGACGACGCCCTGGCGCACGGCACGCCGTGACACACGCCCCGGGGGCAGGGCGCTACGGCATCGTCATGGTGTCCCTGCACACCTCTCCCCTGGCCCAGCCGGGCCAGGGCGACGCCGGCGGCATGAACGTCTACGTCCGTAACCTCTCGATCCGGCTCGCGGCCGCGGGGCACCCGGTGTGGGTGCTCACCCGGCGGGAGCGTGCGGGGCAGGCCCCCCAGGACCTGCCGGTGCCCCGGGTCCCGGGTGCGGCGCGCGCCGTGACCCTGCCCGTGCCGGCCGGCCCGCCGGGTCCGGTGCCCAAGGAGGAGCTGTCCCGCTGGGTCGACGACTTCGCCGCCGCCGCCCCGGCGGCCCTCACCGCGGCCGGTGCCTGCCGGGGCGAGGACTGCCGGTGGATCGTGCACTCGCACTACTGGCTCTCCGGTCTCGCCGGCCTGGCCGTGGCCTCCTCCCTGTCCGCCCCGCTCGTCCACACCATGCACACCATGGCGGCGGTGAAGAACGCCCGGGACCGGCGCTCGGCCGAACCGGAGGAACGCGAGGCCGCGGAGCAGCAGATCGCCGCCGCGGCGGACCTGCTCATCGCCAACACCCCGGCAGAGCGGCAAGAGCTCCTCGAGCACTACGCCGCCGCCCCCGGCCGGATCGAGGTCATCCCGCCGGGCGTGGACACGGAGGTCTTCACCCCGTCCGGTCCGCGGCACTGGCCCGGCGCCCCGGGTGACGTGAAGGTCCTGTTCGCCGGCCGCATCCAGGGCCACAAGGGCCCGCAGGTCATCCTCCGTGCCGTGGGCCGGGACCGCCGCGCGCGCCCGGACGGGCCGACCGTCGCCCTGCACCTGACCGGCGCCAGTTCCGGGCAGGCGGAGCTGGACCTCGCCGGGCTCATCGCCGAGGAGGGACTGCGGGAGGCCGCCACGACCTCGGGACCCGTCAGTGCCGGGGAACTGGCGATGGTCTACCGGGCGGCGGACGTCGTCGCGGTGCCCAGCTACTCCGAGTCCTTCGGCCTCGTGGCCCTCGAGGCACAGGCCTGCGGCACGCCCGTGCTGGCCCATCGCGTCGGCGGCCTCGTGCACGCCGTGGCCGACGGCGTCACCGGCCGGTTGGTGGACGGCCTGGACCCGGACGACTGGGCCGATCAGCTGGGCCGGATCGCCACCGGACTCGAGTCCTGGCGCGGACTCGGGCCCGCCGCCGCGCGGCGGGCCCGGGGCTTCAGCTGGGACGCGATGGCCGAGCAGATGGGGTCCGCCTACCGGTCCCTCTGAGCGGCGCCCACCCGGTCGATGGTCCCGGTGAAGTGGGGCTTGCGGCTGCGTGCGTTCCACGCCGTGACCGTGGTGGTCCGCGGGTCCGGGTGCGAGACGTTGAGGCTGACCGTGCCCGGCAGTGGCACGGGCGTGGCGAACTCGATGGACCAGGCGTGCCCGGCGCCCGCCGGCTCGCGCCCGGCGAGCATCCGCCCGGCCAGGTACATGCCGTGGGCGATCATCCCCTTCTGCCCGAGGGCGCGCGCCGTCAGGGGGTTGAGGTGGATGGGGTTGTAGTCCCCCGAGAGCGCCGCGTAGTCCCGGCCGGTGGAGGCGGGCAGGCGCCACCGCGCGGTGAGGTCCGGGACCGCGAACGCCGGCCGGTCGCCGCGCTCGGGCTGTGGCCGGCCCTCGATCCGGATCCCGCGCCCCAGGTAGGTGGAGACGCCCTCCCACAGCAGGTCCGGATCCGCACCGGCCTCCCCGGATCCCGGTCCGTGCACCGTGACCACGAGGTCGACCGTGGTGCCGGACGGGTGCGGCGCCAGGTCCGTGGCCGAGGCCGCCACCGTCAACGGCACGCCGGCCGGCACCGGCCGGTGGTGCCGGACCCGGTTGCGCAGGTGGACCAGGCCCAATAACGGCAGGGGGAAGTCCGGTTGCGCCATCAGGTCCACCGCCGCCGGGAAGCCGGCGATGTGCACCAGGACGGAGGGCAGGTCTCCGGCGTCCAACGGAGCGGCACCGCCGAACAGCCGGGCGTAGCCACGGACCAGGTCCTCGCCGATCACGTGGTCGTGGACGACGACGGTCCCGCCGGGCAGGGCCTGGGGACGGTGCCGGCGCAGCAGCGCATCGCGCACCGCCGTGGCCAGGGCCGCACGGTAGCTGGCGGTGAGCGGGGTCATGGTCTCGCGCTGCATCTCAGGCCCCCATGATCCCCTGGCCGCACACCCGCAGGGTGGCACCGGTGGTCCCGCCGGCGGCGTCCGAGACGAGGAAGGCGACGGCCTCCGCGACGTCGACCGGACGGCCTCCCTGGGAGAGGGAGTTCATCCGCCGGGCCACCTCGCGCGTGAGGAACGGCATCCGGGCCGTCATCTCCGTCTCGATGAATCCGGGCGCCACGGCGTTGATGGTACCGCCGCCGGGCATCAGCGGTGCCGTGGCGGAGACCATCCCGATCACCCCGGCCTTGGAGGCCGCGTAGTTGGTCTGGCCGGCGTTGCCGGCGATGCCCGAGGTCGAGGCCAGCGAGGCGATGCGCAGGCCGGAGGCCACGCCGTCGCGGCCGGCGGCCGCGAGGAAGGCCCGGTTCATGGCCAGCTGGGCCTCGATGTTCACGGCGATGACCGGGTCCCAGTGCGCCGCGTCCATGTTCGCCAGCTTGCGGTCGCGGGTGATGCCGGCATTGTGCACCACGATGTCCATCCGCCCGTGGCGCTCCCGGCAGTGGGCCAGGATCCGTTCGCCGGCGTCCGCCGCGGTGATGTCCAGCTGCAGGGCACTGCCGGACAGCGCGTTCACGACGCCGGCCAGCGCCTCCCCGGCGGCCGGGACGTCCACCCCGACGATGGTGGTACCGTCCCGGTGCAGGATCCGGGCGATCGCCGCCCCGATCCCCCGGGCCGCGCCGGTCACCACCGCCACCCGGCCGGCGAGCGGCCGGTCCCAGTCCGCGGGGGTGGCGCCGTCCTCGGTGCCGACCGGGACGAACTGTCCGGAGACGAAGGCGCTGCGGGCCGAGAGCAGGAACCTCAGGGCGCCGGCTGCACCGGGCGCACCGGGAGAGACTTCCTCACCCAGGACGATCCCGTTGGCCGTGGCCCCCTCGCGCATCTCGTGCGCCAGCGAGCGGGTCAGCCCCTCGACGCCCCGGCGAGCGGCCCGCACCGCCGGGTCCGGGGATCCGGCGGGGTCGCGGAACAGGGTGACGACCCGGGCCGAACGCCCCAGCCGGCGCTGGACCGCACCGAGCTGGAGCGCGGTGGCGGACAGGTCGGCCGGGGTGGTGACGTCGTCGAAGGCGGCGACGACGGCGCCGTAGCGGTCCTGGGCGGCCGGGTGGCGGCGCACGTCCTGGTCCCAGTCCAGCAATTGGGCGGCGGCCAGGTCGGCGGCGGGGCCGGTGCCGAGCACCAGCACGGCGCCGTCGACGAGTGGCGCACCCGGTGCGTGGCGGCGCAGCGGCACGGGACGGGGCAGGCCCAGTGCGGTGGCCAGCCGCCGTCCCAGTGGTTGGTTGACGAGGGCGGTGTAGCGATCGGTGCTCACGGGGTCTGTGCTCCTGGGGCCGGGGGGCGGATCTGGTGGCCGGTCTGGTGGCGGGCGGTGGGGGTCAACGGCCGCGCAGGACGGCCACGATGCCCTGCCCGCCGGCGGCGCAGACGGAGATGAGACCGAGCGATCCCGGGCCCTTCTCGTGCAGCAGCTTGGCCAGCGTGGCGG
>DATBUG010000189.1:0-6512 GCA_036516315.1 Citricoccus sp. | reverse complement strand
CGTCGGCGGAGAGCGCCACGAGCCGCAGCGTGCGCATGGGCGGCCTCCTGGTGGTCTGCACGGGTCGGGTCGGGTCGGCCGGCTCGGGAGAGACGGCTCCGGGTCCCGAGGCTATCCGCGCGTGCGGGGGCGGGGCGGCAGGCTCGCCCGGCGTGGCGCAGGAACTGCCGGGCGAGCAGCCGAGATCCACGGCCCCGTCCAGGGGGCCGCCCCGAGCCTGCGAGGGGTGGGGAGGACGGGGTCCTTTCTCACAGCTTGCCGACGACGAAGTCGATGCAGGCGGTCAGCGCGCTGACGTCCTCCGGGTCGACGGCGGGGAACATGCCGACCCGCAGCTGGTTGCGGCCGAGCTTGCGGTAGGGCTCGACGTCCACCACGCCGTGGGCGCGCAGGACCGTGGCCACGGTGGCGGCGTCCACGTCCTCGGAGAAGTCCACCGTGGTGATCACCGCGGAACGGTCCTCGGCCCGGGCCACGAAGGGCGTGGCGTAGGAGGAGGCCTCCGCCCAGGCGTACACGCGGTGCGAGGAGTCCGCGGTACGCGCCGTCGCGAACTCCAGGCCGCCGTTCTCATTCATCCAGCGGACCTGGTTGTCCAGCATCACGAGCGTGGCCAGGGCCGGCGTGTTGTAGGTCTGGTCCTTGAGCGAGTTGTCCACCGCCGTCTTCAGGTCCAGGAAGTCCGGGATCCAGCGGCCCGAGGCCTTGACCTCCTCGACCCGCTCCAGCGCGGCCGGGGAGAACAGGGCCAGCCACAGGCCGCCGTCGGAGGCGAAGTTCTTCTGCGGCGCGAAGTAGTAGGCATCGGCCTGGCCCACGTCCACGGGCAGGCCGCCGGCCGCCGAGGTGGCGTCGACGAGCACGAGGGCGCCGTCGTCGGCACCGGCCACCCGCTGCACCGGCGCGGCCACGCCGGTGGAGGTCTCGTTCTGCGGCCAGGCGTAGACGTCCACGCCGGCCTCGGCCCGCGGCTCGGGCCGGGTCCCCGGCTCGGCCGTCAGGATCGAGGAGGCCTCCAGGAACGGTGCCCGGTCCGTGGCCTTGGCGAACTTGGACCCGAACTCACCGAAGGACAGGTGCTGGGCACGGGAGCGCACCAGGCCGAACGCGGCCGCATCCCAGAAGGCGGTGGACCCGCCGACGCCCAGGACCACCTCGTAACCCGCGGGGGCGGAGAACAGCTCGGCCAGGCCCCGGCGGACGCTGCCCACCAGGTTCTTGACCGGCGCCTGGCGGTGGGAGGTGCCGAGTAGCGCCGGGCCGGCCTCGACCAGGGCCTGGACCTGTTCCGGGCGGACCTTGGACGGTCCGGCCCCGAACCGCCCGTCCTGGGGAAGCAGCTGGTGGGGGATGGTCACCTCGGGTGTGCTCATGCGATCTCCTGACTCGGCGGACGTCCCGCAGCGGGGGCGCGCGACCCGGGGGCCGGCGGGACTCCGCCGGGCAGGTCGCGAGGTCCCATTCTGGCGCATCGACCCAGGGCATGCGGTTTCGTGTCGGTCCGGCGGGGCCCCGGCGGCAGCTCCCGGGAGTCCCGCAGGGGCCTACGCCAGGAGGGAACGAACGCCGGGGTGACCCCGCCGTTGGCTAGGATGGTCCGTGCAGTCCCGCGTGCGGGCCCGGCCTGACATCCCCGGCCGGCCGATCGCAGAGGGACCCCTGGGGAGCTGGAGAGGAAAGTCGGACGTGACGGATCTGATCGACACCACCGAGATGTACCTGCGGACCATCCTCGAGCTCGAGGAGGAGGGCATCGTGCCGCTGCGGGCGCGCATCGCCGAACGCCTGGAGCACTCCGGCCCCACCGTCTCCCAGACCGTGGCCCGCATGGAGCGGGACGGGCTGGTGCACGTGAGCACGGACCGCCACCTCGAGCTCACCGAGCGCGGCCGCGCCAAGGCGGTGCAGGTGATGCGCAAGCACCGCCTGGCCGAGCGGCTGCTCTCGGACGTGATCGGCCTGGACTGGGCCTACGTGCACGAGGAGGCCTGCCGGTGGGAGCACGTGATGAGCGAGAAGGTGGAACTGCGCCTGCTCGACCTGCTCGGCCACCCGGTGGACTCGCCGTACGGCAACCCGATCCCGGGGCTGGACGAACTCCATGAGCCGGCCGGTGCGCGAGCCGCCGCGCTCCAGGGCGGAGTGGCCCTGTGGGAGGCCGCCGTCACCCCCGGTCGGTACACCGTGGTCCGCCTGACCGAGGCCATCCAGACGGATCCCGAGCTGCTCTCGGAGCTGGCGCTCGCGGGCGTACGTCCCGGGCAGCAGATCGAGGTGGTCCTGCGCGACGGTTACGTCACCGTCCGCGCGGCCGAAACCGCGGCCGAGGGCGGGGTGGCCCTCGAGGTCTCCAAGGACGCCGCCGCGCACATCCGGGTGGAGCCCGCCGTGGTCGCGGGACACCAGGCGCCGGAGGCGCTGGCCGGGCGCTGACCGCCCGGAGGCACGGCGCCGCGAGAAAGTCCGCGAGGCGGGCCGTGAGACGGGCCGCGAGGAGCGCGGGGTGATTCAGGCCCGCGGTCGATCACGGCACTGTCACGCCGATGCGGCATAGATCTCCGTGAGATAAATCACTGTCACGGCTCATCGGAGGGTGTCACCTGCGGCTCACCGGGGATTTCCGTCCCGGCTCCGTTGCGCAGGCGTCGGTTGTCCACATCTCGCCGTGACCTGAGTGTGACATTTATAAACGTTTGATATACCTTGGAGCCCGGCTCCCGCCCGGTCATGCGGAGCGGAGTCCGCCGGTGTCTTGCCCCTCCCCCCGCAGGCCCCGGCGCGTCACCAGCAGTCGTCGATCATGGCGGGGGCGGGTTCAGCCCGGCGGCACGTGAGAGAGGTATATCCGTGTCGAAGCGCAACACCGCTGCACGCCACCGCGCCACCCCGGCCACCGCCAACCCGATCGCGGCGATCTCCCAGGCCGTCTCGGCCAACGCCGGGACCGTCGGCCGCCAGGCCGCCGTCGTGGCCGCCGCCTCCGGACTGGTGCTGACCATCGGCATGCCGGCGCAGGGCGCGGACACCGCCGTGCGGGCCACCACCACCATCCCGGCCCCCGGCCTGGACATCGAGCGCGCCGCCAACGTCGCGGCCGTCAACGTGACCGCCGCCAAGGACGCCAAGGTGGAGCTCGAGCGCGCCTCCGTGGCCTCCCGCCCCGCGCCGGAGCCCGAGCCGGAGCCCGTCGTCGAGGCTCCCGCCCCGCAGCCGGCCGCCGAGCGCGAGGCCCAGCCGCAGCGCCAGGCCCAGTCCGAGCGCGAGACCCAGCCGCAGCGCCAGGCCCAGCAGCAGGACACCCGTTCCACCGAGCGGGCCTCGCGGACCCGTCAGTCCACCGAGCGGTCCACCTCGGTGCAGTCGGCACCGAAGCCGGCCGCCACGCCGAAGCCGGCCGCGCAGGGCGCGAGCCTGGGCGGCGTGGTGGGCGCCGCCTACTCCGGCATTGGCACCCCGTACGTCTACGGCGGCAAGACCACGGCCGGCTGGGACTGCTCCGGCTTCGTGTCCTGGGCCTACCGCCAGGCCGGGATCAGCATCCCGTCCTCGACCTCCGCGATCCGCGGCTCCGGTCTGTTCGTGCCGACCTCCAACCCGAAGCCGGGGGACCTGGTGTTCCAGAACGGCGGCGGACACGTGGGCATCTACGTCGGCAACGGCCAGATGATCGGCGCCCAGAACCCGTCGGTGGGCACCTTCCAGCACTCCGTGACCCGCAACCCGCTGATGGGGTACTACACCTACGTCGGCTGACCACCGACCCCTGGCACGGCCCACGGCCGTGTGACGACTGCCATGAGGGCCCCGTCCGGACACCGGATGGGGCCCTCGGCCGTTCCTGGACGGTGTGCGGTGCCGGGTGGGCCCGCCCACCACCGACCGTGACAGCAGACGGACACGCCCGGGCGCGGGGCAAGCCGTCCCCGCGCCGGCGCGGCCCCGCGTATCCTGAACCTGATCGTCCACCCGATGCACGTCCGCAGACGCCGGACCGCCGGGTCGGTACCCGGCAGGCGGTCCGACGCCCGCGGCAGCCACGAGCCGCGAGGTACAACCCATGCGCACTCTGGTCCTGAACGCCGGCTACGAGCCGCTGTCCGTCGTGAGTTACCGCCGCGCCATCCTGCTGGTCGCCACGGGGAAGGCGAGCGTGCTCGCCGACGGCGGGGACCCCGTCGTCGGGCCCAGCTGCACCGTGCGCCGCCCGGCCGTCATCCTGCTGAACCGCTACATCCGCATCCCGCACATCGAGCACGCGGCCGTCTCCCGCCGGGGGGTCCTGCGCCGCGACGGCAACCAGTGCGGTTATTGCGGCCGTCCCGCCACCACGGTCGACCACATCCATCCGCGCTCCCGGGGCGGGGAGGACACCTGGGAGAACCTGGTGGCCTGCTGCCTGGACTGCAACAACGCCAAGGGAGACCGCACCCCGGCCCAGATGGGCTGGACGCTGCGCGTGACCCCCACCCGCCCCCGCGGGCCCGCCTGGCGGATCCGCGAGCTGGAACGCCCTGCCGAGCAGTGGACGGACTTCCTGGCCCCCGTCGCCTGAGGCGTGGTGAGCGGCGCACCTAGACTGGAGTGATGCCCCAGAACCACCCCGCACCCGCCCCACAGGGGGCGCCTCCCGCCGGAGGTTCCGGCTGGCCGCAGCAGCTGATGGCGGCCCTCGAGCTCGAGGGCCCGGGCCCGCACGTGCCCCGCCTCGCACGCCTCGCACGGCTCGCCGCGGCGGCGTCCGGGGACGACGACGACGCCGCGGCGACCGCGTTCATCGCCGGCTACGCGGCGGGGCTGGCCGAGGGGACCGGCCAGGCCGGGTTCGAGCGTGCGCACTCGGCCTCCCTGCGGGCGATCGAACGTCTGCTGGCCGCGGAGGTCGGCGCGGGCCAGGGAGGCCGGGAGCCGGCGTCATGAGCATGGAACGGGCCGCTTGGTCCACGATGTACCGGATGAGCCGGGGCGCCGACCAGGCCGGCCGGACGCTGCGGCCGGGCACGGTGCGGCGGACGCTGGACTTCGTCCGCCGGTACCGGGGCAAGCTGCTGTTCTACCTGGTGCTGTCCGTGGTCGGGGCGGTGCTGGGCGTGGCCTCGCCCATCCTCGCCGGGGACGTGGTGGACGCGATCGTCGGTGAGGGCGATTCCGGGATCATCGTGCGCCTGGCCCTGCTCATCGCGCTGGTCGCCGTGCTCGACGCAGCGCTGGCGGTGATGACGCGCTGGCTGTCCTCGGACCTGGGCGAACGGATCATCTACGACCTGCGCACGGCCGTGTTCGACCACGTGCAGACCATGCCGGTCGCCTTCTTCATGCGGACCCGCACGGGTGCCCTGGTGTCCCGGCTGAACAACGACGTCATCGGGGCCCAGACCGCGATCTCCCGCACCCTGTCCGGGGTGGTGATGAACGTCGTGTCCCTCGTGCTCACCCTCGGAGTCATGCTGACCACCTCGTGGCAGGTCACCCTGGTCTCCCTGGTGCTGCTGCCGGTGTTCCTCATCCCCGCGCGCTCCATGGGCGGCAGGATCGCGGAGCTCAGCCGCAGCCAGGCCCAGCACAACGCGACCATGGGTGACCAGATGACCGAGCGGTTCTCCGCGCCCGGCGCCACCCTGGTCAAGCTGTTCGGCGATCCGGCCCGCGAGTCCGGCGAGTTCGCCGAGCGGGCGGACCGGGTACGGGCCGTCGGCGTGGGGATCTCCGTGCGCCAGTCCGTCTTCATGACCGCCCTGACCCTGGTGTCCGCGCTGGCCCTGGCCGCGGTGTACGGCATCGGCGGCCTGCAGGCCCTGGCCGGCACGCTCGAGGCCGGGGACGTGGTGACCCTGGCGCTGCTGCTGACCCGCCTCTACGCACCGCTGACCGGCCTGGCCAGCGCCCGCGTGGAGGTCATGGGGGCCCTGGTCTCCTTCGACCGGGTCTTCGAGGTCCTGGACCTGGAACCGCTCATCCGGCAGTCCCCGGACGCGCGGGCCATCCCACCGGGTCCCGTGACCCTCGAGGTCGAGGACCTGCGGTTCTCCTATCCCAGTGCCGACCAGGTCTCATTGGCCTCCCTCGAGGAGGTGGCCGTCCTGGACCGCCGGGGCGGTGCTGAGGTGCTGCACGGGATCTCCTTCACCGTCCAGCCCGGACAGACCTACGCGCTGGTCGGCACCTCCGGTGCGGGCAAGTCCACGATCGCCGCGCTGCTGGCCCGGCTCTACGACGCCGACTCGGGCACGGTCCGCTACAACGGCCTGGACGTGCGAGAGGCCACGTTCGCCTCCCTGCAGGAGACGGTGGGCATGGTGACCCAGGACGGGCACCTGTTCCATGACACGATCCGCGGCAACCTCACCCTGGCCCGTCCCGAGGCCACCGACGAGGAGGTGTGGGAGGCGATCGACCGAGCCCGCCTGCGCGAGGTCGTCGAGGCCCTGCCGGACCGGCTGGACACCGTGGTGGGGGAGCGGGGCTACCGGCTCTCGGGTGGTGAGCGCCAGCGGATGACGATCGCCCGGCTGCTG
>DATBUG010000188.1:0-1827 GCA_036516315.1 Citricoccus sp. | reverse complement strand
CGACGACGAGGTGATCGCCGCCGCCGAGGCCGCCGGGATCACCATGTACCTGACCGGCGCCCGGCACTTCTTCCACGGCTGAGCCCGGCCCCGGCCGGTCCCGTCCAGTCCCGTCCACACGCCGAGGTCTCCGGGGCCCGGAGCCCCGGCCAGGGGCTGCGGACCCCGGGGGGCGAGGCGGTCATCGGCGCGGCGGACCGGCATGCCTCCGGTAGATTAGGGCCGGATTGACCCATCACCCCGACCCGGCGAGGCCGTCACCCGGTTGCGCCCTGTGAGGAGAGCGACGCTTCATGTCGAAGATCATCTACACCCATACCGACGAGGCACCCATGCTGGCCACGGGTTCGCTCCTGCCGCTGGTCCAGGCCTTCGCCTCGACCGCCGGCGTGGAGATGGAGACCCGGGACATCTCCCTGGCGGGGCGCATCCTGGCCGCGTTCAACGATGTGCTCCCCGAGGACCAGCGCGTCAGCGACGCCCTCGCCGAGCTGGGTGAACTGGTCAAGACCGACGACGCCAACGTCATCAAGCTGCCGAACATCTCCGCCTCCGTGCCGCAGCTGAAGGCCGCCGTGGCCGAGCTGCAGTCCCACGGTTACGCGCTGCCGGACTACCCGGACGAGCCGCGGACCGCCGAGGAGAAGGACGTCCGCGCCCGCTACGACAAGGTCAAGGGCTCCGCTGTGAACCCGGTCCTGCGCGAGGGCAACTCGGACCGCCGGGCCCCGCAGTCGGTCAAGAACTTCGCCCGCAAGCACCCGCATTCCATGGGCGCCTGGTCCGCGGACTCCAAGACCCGTGTGGCCTACATGAAGCGGGACGCGTTCTTCCACAACGAGAAGTCCGTGGTGATCGACGAGGACGGCACCCTGAGCATCCGGTTCGTGGGTGCCGACGGGGACCCCCGCGTGCTCAAGGACGGACTCAAGGTCCTGGCCGGGGAGATCGTGGACGGCACGTTCATGTCCGCCCGGGCACTGGACGAGTTCCTGGCCGCGCAGATCAAGCGTGCCCAGGAGGAGGATGTCCTGTTCTCCACCCACCTGAAGGCCACCATGATGAAGGTCTCCGATCCGGTGATCTTCGGCCACGTGGTCAAGGCCTTCTTCCCGGGGGTCTTCGAGAAGTACGGCGCCGAGCTGGCCGCCGCCGGGTTGAGCGCCAACGACGGCCTGGCCGCCATCCTCTCCGGGCTGGACGCGCTGGACGCGACCGTGGCCGAGGGCGTGCGGGCCGAGATCGACACCGCGTACGAGAACGGGCCGGACCTGGCCATGGTCAACTCGGACAAGGGCGTCACGAACCTGCACGTGCCCTCGGACGTCATCGTGGACGCCTCGATGCCGGCTATGATCCGCAGCTCCGGGCACATGTGGAACAAGGACGGTCAGGAGCAGGACACCCTGGCGGTGCTGCCCGATCCCTCGTACGCCGGCGTGTACGAGGTCGTCATCGACGACTGCAAGGCCAACGGGGCCTTCGACCCGACGACGATGGGCACCGTCCCAAACGTGGGCCTGATGGCCCAGAAGGCCGAGGAGTACGGCTCCCACGACAAGACCTTCATCCTGGACGAGGCCGGCACCGTCCAGGTGGTCGACGCCTCCGGCACCGTGCTGATGGAGCACCCGGTCGAGGCGGGGGACATCTGGCGGGCCTGCCAGACCAAGGACGTGCCGGTGCGCGACTGGGTCAAGCTGGCCGTCACCCGCGCCCGCGCCTCGCAGACCCCGGCCGTGTTCTGGCTGGACGAGAACCGCGCGCACGACGCCAACGTGATCGCCAAGGTCCGCCAGTACCTGACGGAGCACGACACCGTGGGGC
>DATBUG010000187.1:0-3158 GCA_036516315.1 Citricoccus sp. | reverse complement strand
CCGCTGCTCCCCACCGGAGCCGGCGGTGACCTCGAGGCCGCCCTGGAGCACCTGCAGGGTGGCCGCCGGCGGGGCGTTGTGGTCGGCGAGCCGGGATCCGGCGGTCAGGGCGATGAGGGACTGGCGCAGGTGACCGTCCCGCAGCAGCAGGTCGCCGTGACGGCCGTGCGGATCGGTGCGGGCCTGTTCGAGGGTGGACTGGGCCAGGGCGGTCAGGTCGTGGGGTCCGGGCGAGTACGTCATGGGATCACCGTAGCCCGCCCCGGTCAGCCCAGGGCACCCATGAGGGCGTAGAACACCCCGCCGAACACTCCGGCATAGAGGCTGATGGCCACGGCCTGCCAGGCGATCACGTGGCCCTTGGCGGCGCCGAAGGAGACCAGCGCGGCGGAGGTGAAGTGCGTGGGCAGCAGGAAGGGCCCGAGGAGGGAGACTCCGGGCACCCCGTACCTCTCGAAGGCCCGGCGGGTCCGGCGCTGCCGGGGGCTCAGCGGCGCCGGCGCGCGGCCCCGGGCGATCCGACGGTTCAGCACCGCCGTGCGGGCCCGGTCGAAGGACAGCACGATCACGGTGACGATCCCGAGGTTGGCCAGGATCGCCACCGGGATCGACAGCCACGGGCTGATTCCTGCGACCGCCCCGATGATTGCCGCCCCCTCGCCCTCCACGAAGGGGACGAGGGCGGACACGGCGACCCCGAGGAACTGCAGGGCGGCAGGGAGGGAGTCGGTGAACTGCTGGAGGTCCTGGACCAAGTCCATGGCGGGGCCTTTCGTCGTCGGTGCCGGTCGGGTGCCTCCAGCCTCGTCCGGGACCGGCGCCCGCGGCAGTGCCGCCCTGTCACCGGTGCACGGGCACACGTCACCACCGGGCCGTGACAGTTGTCATCGGCCTACTGTGGATGCCGTGACCGAACCCCACGACCCCGGCCCGCGTCCCTCCGGCCAGTTCCCGACGGCGGCACCCGGCCCGCGCGACGACTTCCCCGTGGGCGCCCCCAGCCGCGGCGTCACGGCGACCTGGTGGTACACCTTCCTCTCCATGGGGTTCTTCTCCCTGTTCCTGCCGATGTTCGTCCTCATCGTGCAGCGTGGCCTCATCCGGGACGCCGGCGGAGGGCCGGAGGCCCTGGTGACCGCCGTGGACGCGTTGTTCGTGGCCACTGCCCTCACCGCCGTCTACGGCTGCCACCTACTGCGCGCCGGCCTGGGCGGCGGCCGGCCACGGCTGCTGGACGCGGTGGCCGTGGCGGGCCCACCGGCCGTGGCCTGGGTGCTGACCCTGTGGCTGCCCGGGGCCGCCATGACGGGGGCCTTCCCGCTGTGGATGGCCCTGAACATCCTGCTACCGGTGCTCGAGAGGACGGGGCGCCGACTGGTCCTGGCCCTCGGCGTGCTGCTCTACGCGCTGCACTGGTGGCTGGGCGTGCAGCTGACCGGCGAGGGCCGGGGTGTCCCGGAGCTGGTGGCCCTGGTCATCTTCGCCGTCTCCTGCCCGCTGCTCTTCCTCCTCTCGACCTGGTGGTGGGACATCGTGGTGCGGCTGGACGGTGCCCGCCGGGACGCGGCCCAGCTGGCCATCACCCGCGAGCGGCTGCGCTTCGCCTCGGACCTGCACGACATCCAGGGCCACCACCTGCAGGTCATCGCCCTGAAGGCCGAACTGGCCGAGCGGCTGCTGCACCGCGATCTGCAGGCAGCCCGGGAGAACATCCACGAGGTGCGCACCCTGGCCCGCACCGCCTTGGAGGACACCCGCTCGCTCGTGCGAGACCTGCGACGGGTCTCCCTCGCGGAGGAGCTCGCCAACGCCCGGGACGTGCTGGAGGCCGCCGGGGCCAGCGCCACCGTGCGCACCGTGGACGTCACCGATCCGGCCGCGCGTAGCCTCCTGGGCCTGGCCGTGCGGGAGGCGGCCACCAACATCCTGAGGCACTCCACCGCCAGCTCCGTGACGATCGCGCTGGCGCGGCGGTCCGGGGACCTGGTGCTGCGGGTGGAGAACGACGGTGCGACGGCGCAGGCCGGCGACGGGCCGGCGTCGGGCACCGGACTGGCCGGGTTGCACCGGCGCTTCGCGGCGGCCGGCGGCTCGGTCACCGGCGGGGGTGACGACGGCAGATACGTCCTCGAGGCGCGGCTGCCCACCGGTGCGGTGACCACATCCACGGACAGCAGGGAGGACCGATGATCCGCATACTGATCGCCGATGACGAGGTGATGATCCGCAGCGCCCTGGTGAGCTTGCTGGGACTGGAGGAGGACCTGGAGGTGGTCGCCGGTGTCGACGACGGTCGCCAGGCGGTGGCGGCGGCCCGCGAGCACACCCCGGACGTGTGCCTGCTGGACCTGGAGATGCCGGGACTGGACGGTGTGGAGGCGGCCGAGCAGATCCTGCGGCAGGTGGCCACCCGGGTCATCATCGTCACCCGGCATGCCCGCCCCGGCGTGCTGCGCCGGGCACTGGGGGCGAAGGTCTCCGGGTTCGTGCCCAAGTCGACGCCGGCCGAGGACCTGGCGCGGGTGATCCGGGACGTGGCCGCCGGCCGCCGCTACGTGGACCCGGACATCGCCGCGACCGCCCTGGGCGGGGAGCGCAGCCCGCTGACCGACCGCGAGCTGGACGTGCTGCGTGCGGGCCGGGACGCGGCCACGGTGCAGCAGATCGCGGACCGGCTGCACCTGGCCCCGGGCACCGTGCGGAACTACCTGTCCTCGGCTATGGGCAAGCTCGGGGTCGGTACCCGGCACGAGGCCGCCCAGCTCGCCTGGGAACAGGGATGGATCTAGGACACCCGGTCCCCGGCGTCGTACGGCTGACCGGTGGAAACTTCCTGGTCCAGGGCGTCGATCGCCCAGAAGGTGTCCGCCTCGGCGATCCACGGGCTGTCCGTCACCGTCACCGGCTCCCCGGTCCGGACGGACTCGGCCACGGCCCGGGCCGTGGTCCGCGCCCGGGCGGCGTCGGCGTCGAGGAACTCGAGCACCCGGGTGTGGCGGGTGCGCAACTGCAGTGAGTCCCAGGCGGGCAGCCCGGCCGCCAGCTGGCGGGCCCGCAGCAGCTCGGCGTCGAAGGCCGCCCCGGCCACGAGCACGATGAAACTGATCCACAGCAGCACCATGACCACCACGACGCCGTTCAGGGTGCCCAGCACGCGG
>DATBUG010000186.1:0-12813 GCA_036516315.1 Citricoccus sp. | reverse complement strand
CCCCAGTCCGAGATCTCCCTGATCTACTACGACAACCGCGGCGGGATCGAGGACCGCGTCTTCCGCATCAAGACCGACCGGTCCTCCGCCACCTCGCTGCCGGAACCGCGCACGGGGCACAACATCACCGACGTGGAGCTGATCGAGCAGGACGGGGACCTCGTCAAGGTCCGTTTCAACTGGTTCACGCTCTACTACCGCTACCAGAGCACGGACACGTACTTCGGCACCAGCTTCTACACGATCGACCTCTCCGGGGCCGACCCCGTCATCCGCAGCAAGAAGGTCGTGCTCAAGAACGACTACATCCACCACGTGGTGGACATCTACATGATCTGACGCGGGCCGCACCCACCACCACCATCAGACCCACCGGGCCGCGACGGGACGCGGCCCGACACAAGGAGGAACCCATGGGCCATCAGGTAGCCCTCAGCTTCGAGGACGGCGTGACGAAGGTCGTCAAGGTCGGCGACTTCGAGACCATCATGGACGCCGCCTACAAGGCGCGCATCAACATCCCCGCGGACTGCCGGGACGGCGCCTGCGGCACCTGCAAGTCGTTCTGCGACTCTGGCACGTTCGACCCGGGCGACTTCATCGACGACGCGATGACCGAGGAGGAACTCGAGAAGGGGTACCTGCTCACCTGCCAGGCCGTCCCTGAGTCGGACATGTCCATCCAGGTCCCGGCCACCGCCGAGTCGGCCAAGACCTCCGCGGCCGCGTTCACCTCCACGCTGACGCAGTTGGACAAGCACTCCGAGTCCACGATCTCCTTCACGCTGACGCCGGAGAACCGCGAGGACCTGGCCTTCCTGCCGGGCCAGTACGTCAACATCAAGGTGCCGGGCACGGACGCGGAGCGCTCCTACTCCTTCAGCACCGGCCCGGACGTGGACGAGACCTCCTTCATGGTGCGCATTTCCCCGCAGGGCGCCATGTCCGAGTACCTGCGCGATCGTGCGCAGGTGGGTGACACGGTGGAGTTCACCGGCCCCTTCGGCTCGTTCTTCCTGCGCGAGCCCAAGCGCCCGCTGCTGCTGCTGGCCGGTGGCACCGGCCTGGCCCCGCTGCTGTCGATCCTGGAAAAGCTGTGCGACGGCCCCACGGAATACCCCGTCCACCTCATCTACGGCGTCACCCGCGAGGCGGATATCGTGGGCCTGGACTGGCTCCGCGCCTACGAGGAGCGTCTGCCCCACTTCACGTGGGACTACATCGCCTCCGAACCCGGCACCTCCGCCCCGCACACCGGGTACGTCACGCAGGTCATCGAGCCGGCCCACGTCAACGAGGGCGACGTGGACATCTACCTGTGCGGCCCGCCGCCCATGGTCAACGCCGTCTCGACGTGGCTAGACTCCGAGGGCATCGAGCCGGCCAACCTCTACTTCGAGCGCTTCGCCCCGAAGGAGACCACGGGCGGCGACGCCGAGACCGGGGCACCGGCCTCGGCCGAGAAGGTCGCAGCCGAGGGCGACACCCTCACCGCCGCCGAGGCGATCTCCTCGCTGCAGACCGGCCGGCTGGACTTCCGCAAGGAGGACAGCTTCGCCCACCTCGACGCCCGCATGGGCCTGGAGCTGGCGATCACCGAGCTGATGATGGGCCGGCTCAGCGACGAGCAGCTGGCCCAGTTCCGCCGCCTCGCCGAGGCCACGGTCGCGTTCGTCGACGGCGAGCACGTCGACGACCCGGAGGAGTACGTGCGCACCAACGAGGAGTTCCACGAGTACCTCTTCACCATCTCGGACAACCCGACCCTGCTCGAGTCCTACCGCCGCCTGGACATCCACGCCCAGATGGCTGCGACCTTCGAGAAGGGCACGGAGATCTTCTCCCGCGTCGCCCAGGACCACCTCGACGTCGTCACCGCCTTCGAACAGGGCGACCGCGAGAAGGCACGGGCGGTCATCATGGACCACGCCCGTGATGCCAAGGGCACCATGAGCACCGCGATCGACGCCAAGCAGGGGGTCGCCTGATGGTGGCACCGTACGCCGGGGACGTCATCGCGCCGGGCCGCTTCGCCGGCCAGGTCGCGGTGGTGACCGGCTCGGCCCAGGGGATCGGCCGGAAGGTGGCCGAGCGCATCGCGGCCGAGGGCGGCGCCGTCGTGCTCGTGGACCGCGCCGAGCTCGTCCTGGAGGTGGCCGAGGAGATCAACCACGACGCCGGCCGGTCCGGTTCCGGGGGCTCGGCCACCGCGGTGACTGCGGACCTCGAGACGTTCGCCGGGGCCACCGAGGCCGTCGAGGCGGCCCTGGCCGCCCACGGGCGGGTCGACGTGCTGGTCAACAACGTCGGCGGGACCATCTGGGCCCGGCCCTACGAGGAGTACGACGAGGACAAGATCGAGCGCGAGATCCGCCGCTCGCTGTTCCCCACGCTGTGGTCCTGCCGCGCGGTGCTGCCCACCATGCTGGAACGGGGCTCCGGGGTGATCGTCAACGTCTCCTCGGTGGCCACCCGCGGCATGAACCGGGTGCCGTACGCCGCCGCCAAGGGCGGGGTCAACGCCCTGACCCAGTCGCTGGCGATGGAGGTGGCCGGGCGGGGCATCCGCGTGGTGGCCACCGCCCCCGGCGGCACCGAGGCGCCTCCGCGCAGGGTCAAGCGGGGACCGGAGGCGGAGTCGGAGACCGAGCGCGCCTGGTACCAGGCGATCGTGGACCAGACCGTGGACTCCTCGTTCGTCAAGCGCTACGGCACCCTGGACGAGCAGGCCGCGCCCATCGTGTTCCTGGCCTCGCGCGAGGCCTCCTACCTCACGGGGAGCGTCCTGCCGGTGGCCGGCGGTGACCTCGGCTGAGACCTCGTGACCGGCGTCACCGGCCCTCCGCTAGGCTCGTCGGCATGCCTGAAGCAGTGACCGCCCCCGGGGCGGGGCCGGCTGATGCCCTCGTGGGCCGTGCCGAGGTGCTGGGCGAGCTGGTGGACGCCCTGGCGGCGGCCCGCCGCGGCACCGTGGGCGCCGTGGTGGTCACGGGCGCCCACGGTGCCGGCCGCACGGCGGTGCTGGAAGCCTTCCTCCAGCACTGCCGCACCGGCGCCCGGGGCGTCCAGGTGCTCGAGGCCGTCGGCGACGCCTGGGAGGCCCAGCTCGCCCTGGCCGGTTACTCCCAGCTGGTGGACGCGGCCCCGCTGCGCTCGACCAAGGGGTACGACGCCGGCCCGATGCCCTCGGCGACGCCGGAACCGCAGATCAGCGTGGCCCGCGCCGCCAACTACGCCGCCACCCTGCTCACCCACCTGCAGACCCTGCAGACCCGCGGCCCCGTGGTCGTGGCGGTGGACGACATCCACCACCTGGATGAGGCCAGCCTGCGCATCCTGGTGTTCGCCCTCCGGCGGCTGAAGTCCCAGCGGGTGCTCTTCGTGCTCACCCTGGACCCGTCCCACACCCAGGACCTGCCCACGAGCGTGCGGGACCTGCTCGGCGGGTCCCGGGTCCGGAAACTGCCCCTCGACCCCCTCGACGCCGACGACGTCCGGACGCTGGCGCGGAGCCGGTTCGGCCTGGACCTGACGGACACCGCTGCCCAGGGGCTGGTCCGTCACACCGGGGGCCTGCCCCGGCCCGTGTTGGAGCTGCTGGAGGAGATGCCCCCGGAGACCTGGCAGGGCTGGTTCCCCTCCCTGCCGGCCAGCGCCAGGGAACGCTCGCGGGTGCGCGGGATCCTGGCCGCCGGGTCCGCGGCGCTGACGTCCGTGGCCGAGGCGGTGGCCGTGCTGGGTTCGCCGGCGCCCCTGGGGGAGGTCCGCGAGGTCAGCGGGCTGCGTGAGCCGCAGGAGGTGACCGCCGCCCTTGACGAGGCACACCGGGCGGGACTGCTGCGCTGGAGCGTCGACCAGCACGGTTCCGCGGTGGCGTTCACCGATCCCGGGGCCGCCGACGCCGTCTACGAACAGGCGCTGCCCAGCCGCCGGCTGGCGCTGCACCGCGAGGCGGCCGGCGTGGTGGCCTCGGAGGCGGACCGCCTCGGTCACCGGGTGGCGGCCACGACCGGGCCCGACGACGGGCTGGCGGCCGAGCTCGAGGAGTTCGCCAGGCGCCAGGCGGCCCGGGGCGCCTGGCACGACGTCTCGACCGCCCTGTTCGCCGCGGCCCGGTTGTCCGTGCAGCCCCGGTGCCGTGACGACCGGGTGCTGCGGGCCGTCGACGCGCTCGTGGGGGCCGGGAACATCGCCCGCGCCCAGACGTGGTCCGGGGCGGTCGAGGCGATGCCCGCCTCCCCCCTGCGGTCCTCCGTGCTGGGCTACCTCTCCACCGCCGCCGGCCAGAGTCGCAGTGCCCGGCACCATTACGAGCAGGCCTGGCGCAGCAGCGATCCCGGGGCCGACCCCGCCGCGGCCGGGCAGGTGGCCCAGCGTCTCGTGCTGCACGGGCTGGCGTCCTGGGACGGGCAGCTCATCACCCGGTGGGCGGAGACCGCCATGTCCCTGGCCGAACCGGACACCCCCCAGCACATCGAGTCCGAGGCCATCTACGGGCTGGGGCTGTTCGCCCGGGGCCGGGTGCAGGCGGCCGAGTCCGCCTACGCCCGTGCGGTGGCCCGGGCCGGGGAGAACGCCCAGAAGCAGCGCATCCAGATGGGCGCGGCGTGGCTGGCGCTGCGCGTGGACCAGGTGGAGTCCGCCCTGGTGGGCTTCGAGGCGGCCACGCCCACCGAGCACCGCGGCGGGTCGCTGCGGATCTCCCTGTGGTCCGAGGCCTGGCTCGCCCGCACGCACCTGGTCCTGGGGGACTGGGACGCGGCGGCGGTCACGGTCTCCCGCGCCTCGGCGCGGCTGGAGGAGGCGCGGATGCCGCTGATCGGCCCCCTGCTGTACTGGACGGCCGCCGAGCTGTGGTCGATGCGCGGGGACTGGGACCAGGCCCGGCACTACGTCTCCCGTGCGGCCGTGCACCCGGGCACCTACCGGGCGATGCTGGTCCCGGCCCACCTGGCCCGGGCCCGTTTCCATGAGGCCCGCGGGGACTACGAGAGCGCCCTCGAGGCACTGGAGCCGCTGACCGGGATCGATCCCTGGACCGACGAACGGGTCTCCTTCTGGCCCTGGCAGGACACCTACGTCAACGCCCTGGTGCTGACGAACCGGCTCGAGGCCGCGGACGCGTTCCTCACCGGCCTCGAGCGCGTGCACCGCGAGCGCGTGGTCCCCTCCGACCAGGCGCGGATGTCCTGGGCCCGGGGACGGTTGCTGGCGGCGCAGGGCGACCCGGACACCGCCCGTGAGCACTTCGAGGCCGCGCTGGGCCACCTGCGCGGACTGCACCGGCCGTACCTGCGGGCCCGGATCAGCTTCGCGTTCGGCCAGAGCATGCGCCGGGCGGGCAAGCGCCGGCTGGCCTCCTCCGTGCTCCAGGTGGCCAAGGACCTCTACGACTCGCTCGGCGCCTCGACCTACGTGGAGCGCTGCGACCGCGAGCTGAAGGCCACGGGCATCGACACCGGGGCCCTCGACGAGCCCGGCGACCCGGTGCTCCTGGCGGCGGGACTGGCCGACGTCGAGCTCACCGCACAGGAACAGGCCGTGGCCGGGCTGGTGGCGCACGGGGCGACCAACAAGGAGGCCGCCCGCTCGCTGTTCCTGGCGGAGAAGACGGTCCAGTACCACCTGACGCGGGTCTACCGGAAGCTCGGGGTCCGCTCCCGCAGCGAGCTCGCAGCGCGCTACCGCCCAGAGGACTGACGGGACGGTAGCGCGCCGGGCCGGTTCAGCCCGCGACCGGGACGGCGTCCCCGCCGGGTCCGGCGGGTGCTTCCGTGGGACGGCGCGGTTGCCGATCCGGGTTGTCTGGCTGGTCTCGCCGGTCCGGCCGGTGCTGCCGGGGGACGGCGAGGGTGACCAGGGCGCCGAGCAGGGCCACGCCGCCGAAGATGTAGAAGGCCGTGCCGCCGTCGACGCCGGCGGCGCTCAGCCAGCCGCCGATGAGCGGGCCGAGCACCCCGCCGATGCGGCCGAAGCCGGCCACCCAGGACACCCCGGCGGCCCGGGCCTCCGTGGGGTAGTAGTTCGAGCTGAAGCCATACACCAGCACCTGGGTGCCGAGCGTGCCCACCCCGGCCACGGCGATGGACAGGAACAGGACCGGGGCCGGGAACGGGAAGGTCATCAGCACCAGGGTGAGGCCGGCCAGCACGAAGGTCGTGGCGACCACGCGCTGGGGGCCGGTGCGGTCGGCCGCCAGCGAGGCGATGAGCCCGCCGAGGACCGCCCCACCGTTGAGGATCAGCAGGAACGCCAGGGAGTAGCCCTGATCGAACCCGTACCCCTGCATGATGCGCGGCAGCCAGGTGTTCAGGCCGTAGGTGAGCAGCAACCCCGAGAAGGACATCAGGCCCAACAGCACGGTGGGCAGGAACAGCCGGCGGGAGAACGCGGCCGCGAAGCCCCGTTGGTCCGGGGCCGTGCCGGCCTGCTGGGCGGCGAGGTCCTCCACCAGGGGCACGCCCGTGCGGGCGGAGGCGGCCCGGGCCTGGTCGGTGCGGCCCCGGGCGAGCAGCCACCGCGGGGACTCGGGCAGCTTGAACCAGGCCAGTGGGAGCAGGAAGAGCAGGGGGGTGGCCCCGAGCATGAACAGCCCGCGCCAGCCCAGTGGCTCCAGCAGCACGATGCCCAGCAGGGCGGCCAGCACCCCGCCGGCGGGGATGCCCGAGTACACGATCGCGTTGTAGAAATTGCGCTTGCCCGCCGGGGCGAACTCGGCGATGGTGGCCCCGGCCGTGGCGAGGATGACGCCGAGGCCGAGCCCCGTCAGTAGCCGCAGCACGCCGAAGGCCGCCACCGAGGTGGACAGTGCCGTGAGGAACATCCCGACCGAGAACCAGGCGATGCCCCCGAGGATGAGCCGGCGCCGGCCGAAGTGGTCGCCGAGGAAGCCACAGGTGAGCGACCCCACGAGGACCCCGAGCAGGGCGTAGGAGCCCAGGGCCCCGGCGGTGGCGCCGTCCAGCGCGCCGATCTGGCTCGGGTCGTCGATCAGCGTGGAGAGCACGGTGCCGTAGATGGTCAGGTCGAAGCCGTCGAAGACGAGCGCGCAGCAGACGATCGCGGCCACCCAGTTGGCGGTGCGTGTCTCCTGGCGCGGGTCGGGGGCGGCGAGGGTGGATGACTGGGACATGGTCCGTCGGTCCTCTCGGGTCGGGTGCGAGGGCAGCGGCCGGTGGCCGGGCTGCGTCCCAGGGTTCCAGGGTTGTGAGGTGCGTCATATGAGGGTTTTCCCCGGTGATCCGCCGGGGGGTCCCGCGGTGGCGGGTGTTGAGATCCGCGCCCTCTGGATCTGGTCCGGACGGGTCCGGATGGGCCGCGTGGGCCGATGGCCTGTGGTGTGCCTCACGGCTAGGGTGGCGTGCATGATCAACCCCGCGCGCCTGCATTCCGACCTGTCCCGCCTCGGCCGGGAGACCACCATGCTCGAGGCGACCGCCGCCTCGTTGTCCGCGGAGGAACTGCGCGCCCCGTCGCTGTGCGAGGGCTGGACCCGGGCGCACGTGCTGGCCCACCTGGCCTCGAACGGCCGGGCGCTGGTCCGCCTCATCGACTGGGCCACCACCGGTGAGGAGCAGCAGGTGTACCCCTCCCAGGAGGCCCGGAACCGGGAGATCGACGAGCTGGCCGCCCTGCCGCGTGAGGAGCTGCTCGAGCGCCTGCGCGAGTCCGCGGCCTACTTCGCGGAGCAGTCCGGGCGGCTCAGCGGCGAGCTGGCCGTCGCGGCCGTGGACCTGCACGGCAAGGAGATCCCGGTGACCTCCATCGTGGCGCTGCGCATCGCCGAGGTCGTCGTGCACCACCACGACCTGGACACGGCCTGGACCATCGAGGAGGCGGACCCGGACTCGCTGCTGAACGCGATCGAGTCCGCGGTGCGGACCATGCGCGCCAAGGGTGCGCCGGGGATGACGCTCGTGACCGAGGAGCGGGACGAGTGGGTCGTGGGCGATGGCGCCCTGCGGGTCGAGGCCGACCGGGAGGGCCTGCTCGCCTGGCTGGCGCGCGGGGAGACCGAGGGCGTCGAGGCCGACGGCCCCCTCCCGGCCCTGCCGTCCTGGTGAGCCGCCCGTCACCCCGGTGACCTGCACTCTTATCGTGTCCGGCGCCGTCCGTAGCCTCCCTCTTGGAGTTCGAACATAGCTTCGAATACCATGGTGGAGTACGGCCGGACCTTCCCCTCGGACCGTTACTTCCCACCGCCAGCCGGGTCGTCCCGGCCCCGGTGCCGCCGTTCCTTCCCAGACGGCCGGCCCGGAGCCACCACGGATCCCGGCACCGACGGCACCGAGAAGGCACGACGAGAAGGACGGGTATCAGGTCCCATGGGAATCTTCACGCAATCGGTCACGGTCGGCTGCACCACCGCCGGGGTGCCGCTGCACCTGGAGTGGAATGGCCGCCACTACGTCCTGGCCGCGGATCCGGTCCGCTGGTACGAGCGGCGGCGCTGGTGGACTGAAGAGCACCGGGCCGAACGCGGCCGCGGCGCGGGACTGGTGGACCACGAGGTCTGGCGGGTGCAGGTGCGCCTGGACCGGGCCCGCAACGCACCCCTGCTCACCCTGGACATCTCCCACCACCTGGACTCCGGCCGGTGGCGGCTGGTCCGCGTCCATGACGGCGCCGCCGTGCGCCTGCGGGAGAGCGCCTGATGGTGGGAGCCTCCGGGTTCCCCCACCTGCATGTGTCCAGTGCCTTCAGCACCCACTACGGGGTCTCCTGGCCCGCGGAACTGGCGGCAGCGGCCGCCGCCGACGGTGCGGAGGTTCTGGCCTGCGCCGACCGCGACGGCCTATACGGGACCGCCAAGCACGTCGGGGCCTGCCTGGAGCACGGCCTGGACCCGGTGGTCGGGGTGGACCTGGCGGTCCGCTGGCCGGCGGAGGCACCCCCGGGACGCGGAGAGGTTCCCGCCGGCCGGGTGGTCGTACTGGCCCGCGGCGGCGCCGCGGGCAGCGGTTACCGGGCCCTGGTCCGGCTGGTCTCGGCGGCCCACGCCCACACCACGGGCGGGGCCGCCGGAGGCACCCCGTACGTGACGGTGGCCGAGCTCGCCGGTGGGGCCGCGGGCCCGCACCACGGGGCCCCGCCGGAACTCTTCGTGCTGCTGGGGCCGGGATCCGACGTCGGGAACCTGATGGCGGCGCGCAAGTACACCGCCGGCCGGGCGCTGCTGCGGCGCTGGAGGACCGCCCTGCCGGCCGGGGCGTTGCGGGTGGAGGTGGTCTGCCACCTGTCCCCGCCCGGGGAGAAGCTCTCGGCCGCGCACGCCGTCCGGATGCTCCGCGCCGCCCGGGACACCCGCGTCCCGGCGGTGCTGACCAACGCGGTGCGCTACGCCACCCCGGACGGCGCGGCCACCGCGGACGTCCTCGATGCCGCCCGCGCCCTGAGCTCCCTGGAGGCGCTGACCGACCTCCAGCCCAACGGGCAGGGCTGGCTCAAGCCGGCCCCGGCCATGCACCAGGTCGCCCTGGAGGTCTGCCGTGAGGCGGGATCGGGGGCCGAGGGGGCGCGGGACCTGCTGGGGGCCACCCACGCCCTGGCCGACTCCTGCCGGATGGACCCCGGGCCGGACCTGGGCTGGGGCCGGAACACGGTGCCGGAGGCCTCGGTGATCGGGATCGACGGCGACCCCGTCACCGTCCTGCGCCAGCGCGCCCTGGCCGGGGCCGGGGCACGCTTCCCGGAGCTGTACGGGGGCGGCCGGTTCTCCTCCTCGCGTGCCGGCCGGGAGCTGGAGGACCGGCTGGAGCACGAGCTGGGGATCATCACCCGGCTCGGCTTCGCCAGCTACTTCCTCACCGTGGCCGAGGTGGTGCGGATGATCGAGCGGATGGGGGTGCGGGTCTCGGCGCGGGGCTCCGGGGCCTCGTCCCTGGTCAACCACCTGCTGCGCATCTCGAACGTGGACCCGATCCGGCACGAGCTGATCTTCGAGCGCTTCCTGTCCAACGACCGCTCCACTCTGCCGGACATCGACGTGGACGTGGAGTCGGCCCGCCGGCACGACGTCTACGAGGCGATCTTCGAGCGCTTCGGGGCCGAGCGGACCACCCTGATGAGCATGCAGAACGGCTACCGGGTGCGCGGGGCCGTGCGCGATGCCGGCATGGCCCTCGGGATGGCTCCGGAGCAGGTGGACACGATCGCCAAGCAGATGTGGCGGTTCTCCGCCTCGAGCTTCCGGGAGGCCATGGACCGGATGCCGGAGTTGCGCGGCTTCGCCGAACGGGTGGAGGCAGGCCGGGCCGCCGGCCAGCAGCAACTGGACCTGCTGGTGGACCTGACCGAACGTCTGGACCGGTTGCCGCGGCACATCTCCATGCACCCGTGCGGGGTGATCCTGGGGGACGCGACCCTGCTGGACCGGACCCCGGTGCAGCCCTCGGGCATCACGCTGCCCATGAGCCAGTTCGACAAGCACGACATGGACCCCATGGGCCTGCTCAAGCTGGACGTGCTCGGGGTGCGGATGCAGTCCACGATCGCGTACACCCTTGAGGAGATCGAACGGACCACGGGGAAACGGGTCGACCTGGAGCAGGTGCCGCTGGACGACGAGGCCACCTTCGGGATGATCCGCACCACCCACACCCTGGGTCTCTTCCAGATCGAGTCACCAGGGCAGCGGGAGCTGATCGGCAAGCTGGCCCCGGTCGAGTTCAACGACCTGATCATCGACATCTCCCTGTTCCGCCCCGGCCCCATGCAGTCGGACATGGTCCGTCCGTTCCTCGAGCAGCGCCACGGCTTCGCAGCGGCCCGGTACCCGCACCCGGACCTGGAGCCGATCCTGGCCGAGACCCACGGGGTGACCGTCTTCCACGAACAGGTCCTGCGCACCCTGGACACGATGACCGGCTGCGGGCTCGCCAGGGCCGACGAGTTCCGCCGGCAGATCGGCGGCCCGCAGGAGGAGGTGGTGGAAGCCTCCTTCCGCGCCGCCGCCCGGCGGAAGGGGTATCCGCTGGACGTCATCGACGAGGTCTGGGGGACCCTGCACGCCTTCGGCTCCTTCGGCTTCTGCAAGGCCCACGGGGCGGCGTTCGCCGTACCCACCTACCAGTCGGCCTGGCTCAAGACCCACTACCCCGAGGCGTTCCTGGCCGGGATCCTCGAACACGACCCGGGGATGTACCCGCGGCGGCTGATGGTCGCCGAGGCCCGGCGGATGGGCATCCCCGTGCTGCCGGTGGACATCAACGCCTCCACGGACCGGTTCCGGATGGAGTGGGTGCCCGCCCACCCGGAGGTCCCTGGCGGGTCCTCACACCCCGACGGCGGGCGGTGGGGCCTCCGCCTGGCCCTGACCTCGATGTCCGGGCTGAGCGAGCGGGAGATCCGGCGGATCCTGGCCGGGCAGCCGTACGCCTCGCTGGCCGACGTGCGGGACCGGGCCCGGCCCACCCGGCGCAACCTCGAACGGCTGGCCCAGCTGGGTGCGCTGGACTGCCTGCTGCCCCCGGGCGGGGCCTCGCGCACCGACCTGGTGCACCACCTGGAACTGCAGCACGCCGGCGGCTCGGCCGGGGCGATGGGGGAGACGCCCACGGGGCGCAAGCGCACGGCGGGCCGGCGCCAGGTGGACGGCCAACTGTCCCTGGACCTGCCGGACACCGAGGCCGAGGCGATCGTGCCGATGTTCCCGGCCCCGGACCGTGACCAGAGGGTGCGCACCGAACTGGACCTGACCGCCATGGACACCACCGCCCACCTGATGGACTCGCACCGGCCCTACCTCGACGCGCTCGGCGTCACGGCGGCGGAGGACCTGTTGCGCCTGCGCTCGCAGTCCCGGGTCCTGGTGGCCGGGGTGCGCGTGGCCACCCAGACCCCGCCCATGCGCAGTGGCAAGCGCGTGGTCTTCGTCTCCGTGGACGACGGCACCGGGTGCGTGGACGTCTCCTTCTTCACCGAGGCCCAGCACGAGACCGGGGAGATGCTGTTCTCGGCCCGGCTGCTGCTCATCGAGGGCACCACGCGGCGTACCGGCCCCAAGGCCATCAGCCTGCAGGCCATCCGGGCCTGGGACCTGCACCGGCCCGAGTCGCTGCCGGACCCCGACTACCTGGACACCACGCGCGACCAGTGGCGCGCCTGGCTGCGCCGCGACCGCTCGATCGCCCGCACCGGAGGGGTCCGCCCGGGGCAGGGGCACGACCCCGTGCCGTGGGGACCGGGCAGCAGGCGCGACCCCGCCGGCGTCGGCTCCGCTGCGCGGGACATCCCGCACCACGACACCGGCGACTGGCCGGTCAAGGTCCGCGGCGCCGTCGGGCTCCCCCCGGAGAGCTCGGCCACCGGTGGCGACCGCCGGGGAGCCGGGTGGCAGCGGGTGGAGGGCCAGCGTCCCGTCCCGGTGCCGCACCCGGAGACCTGGGAGCTGCTGCCGACGCCGGAGGACTGAAGCGGGGGCCAGGGGCGGGGAGCGTCAGTCCGGGGCGGGGTCGTCGCGCCAGAAGAGGTGGTGTTCCACGCCGCTGGCGCTGAGCACGCTCTCGTGGTGGAACCGGTCCTCGAAGTCCGCCGGGCTCGACCACAACCGCAGTCCCTCGCCGAACTCGACGGGAGCGACGGCGACGTGCAGGTCGTCGATCAGGTCCGCCTCCAGGAACTCCAGGACAGTCGTGACCCCGCCGCCGATCCGGACGTCCTTACCCCCGGCGGCCTGCCGGGCGATCCTCACGGCCTCGCGCGGGCTGGCCTCCAGGAAGTGGAAGGTCGTGTCGCTCAGCGAGAACGAGGGACGGGGATGGTGGGTCAGGACGAAGACCGGGGTGCGGAACGGCGGGTCCTCACCCCACCAGC
>DATBUG010000185.1:0-7096 GCA_036516315.1 Citricoccus sp. | reverse complement strand
TCAACAGGCTCGTCACCCCGGGCCGGGTCTACCCGCTCTACGGACTGGGCTACGTGGCCGCACGCATGGTGATGCGGATGACCAATGCCCGCTTCGGGCAGTTGTTCGGTGACAGCAACTACATCACCGGGTATCTGTCCTGGCTGGGCTACCGGATGAAGCCGATCGTGCAGACCGGGACGAACTTCGGGATGTTCACCCGTCACGACATCCCCTACCTGGTGCGCCTGGGCACGGGCACCATGGTCTCGGACGGCATCATCTTCATGAACGCGGAGTACTCGAGCACCGCCTTCCGGGTCAGTCCCACGACGGTCGGCGCGCAGAGCTTCTTCGGCAACGACGTGCTGGTGCCACCCCAGGCGAAGATCGGCGACAACGTCCTGCTCGCGACCAAGGTGCTGGTCCCGGTCTCGGGCGAGATGCGCCACGACGTCGGCCTGCTGGGCTCCCCCGCCTTCGAGATCCCCCGCAGCGTGATGCGCGACGCCGCCTTCGACGACCTGAAGTCCGGACCCGAGCATGAGCGGCTGCTCCAGGCCAAGCTGCGCTACAACACCATGACGATCGTGCTGAGGCTGCTCAGCCGGTGGTTCGTCGGCGTCCTGGCCGCCGCCCTGTCCCTGTGGGCCATCGACCTCCACGACAACTTCGGCTCCTGGCCCATGGCCCTGGTCCTGCTCGTCCTGCCCCTGTTCACCGCCGTGTACTTCGCCCTGCTGGAGCAGGCCACCTTGGGCTTCCGCAGGCTGCAACCCCGGTACTGCTCCATCTACGACCCCTACTTCTGGCGGCACGAGCGGTTCTGGAAGCTCCAGTCCGACGCGGCCGACCGTCTGTTCAACGGCACCCCGTTCAAGGCCTGGCTGCTGCGCCTCCAGGGTGCCCGGATCGGCCGGCAGATATTCGACGACGGCAGCAACTTCGTCGAGCGGTCCCTGGTCACCGTCGGGGACTACTGCACCATCAACCTGGGCGGGATCCTCCAGGGACATTCGCTGGAGGACGGCACCTTCAAGTCCGACGCCATCGTGCTCGGGGACGGAGTGACCCTCGCCCCCAAGGCCTTCGTGCACTACGGGACGCAGGTGGCTTCCGGATCCCTCATCGATACCGACGCCTTCCTGATGAAGGGCGAACAAGTCCCCGCCGGTCAGTGCTGGCACGGCAATCCCGCCAGGCCCCGGCCCGGTGGGGCACCGGGACCGGCCCGCGCAACCGAGCCCGCCCGGCCCCGCGGCCGCTCACCCCGGCACCGCCGCGGTGGGCGATTGCGCCTGATGCGTCAGCGGTCCACCGAGGACAACAGGTCCGGCCGCCGCCGGGCGAAGCCCGTCCGGCCTTCGTAGGCTCGAGCCCAGCGCAGGAGACGGACGTCGTCGTAGTGGTCCGCGACCAGCTGGAACCCCACCGGCAGCCCGGTTGCGGTGAACCCGGCGGGCATGGCCAGAGCCGGCAGGCCGGTCGCGGAGACGAGGCTCGCCGAGCGCATCCAGTCCAGGTAGGTCGGGGCCGGAACGCCCGCCACCTCCTGGGGGTATCTCAGTCCGGCGTCGAAGGGCGCGACCTGTGCGGCCGGGGTCAGCAGGAGGTCGTACCGCCCGAAGAAGTCGCGCACCCGGCGCTGCAACCGCGTCCGGGCAGCCGTGGCCGCGATCAGGTCCCGGGCCGTGAGCTCCCGTCCCCGCTCGACGTTCCACGCCACCTCCGGCTTCACCTCACCCGGGTGTGCCGCGACCACGTCCCCCAGGTGGGCGGCGAAGTGCAGCGCCCGCGTCACGTCGAAGACGCGGTCGGCCTCCCGCACATCGATCGTCGCCTCCTCGACGACGGCACCGAGGTCCTCGAACACCCCGAGCTGGGCCTCGAGGACCTCGAGGACGGCGGGCTCGACCGGGACGCCGATGCCGAAATCCGCCGTCCAGCCCACCCGCAACCCGGCCAGTACGTCCTCCTCCCCCGAGCCCTGGCCCAGCAGACCGGTGAACGCCTCGCCCGGGACCGGTGCCGGGGGCGACACCTCCGGCACCGGGCCGGCCACGGCGGCCATGAACAACGCCACGTCCTGCACGCTGCGCGCCATCGGTCCGGTGCGGCCGAGCCACTGCCAGGAGTCCAGCGGCGAGGGAGCCGGCAACACGCCGTAGGACGGGCGGAAGCCGACCACGTTGCAGAAGGAGGCCGGAATGCGCAGCGATCCGCCCATGTCACTACCGTCCCCCAGCGGCTGGATCCGGGCGGCCAGCGCCGCGCCCAGACCACCACTGGATCCGCCCGCACTGCGGTCCGGGGCGTAGGGATTGGTGGTCGTGCCGAAGACCTCGTTGAAGGTGTGGGATCCGGCGGCGAACTCCGGGACGTTGTTCTTCCCGGTGGTCACGACGCCGGCCGCGCGAAGGCGCGCGATCACCAGGTCGTCCTCGTGCGGGACATGGTCGCGGAACACCGGTGAGCCCTGCGTGGTGCGCAGGCCCCGGGTGCGGTGGGTGTCCTTGTGGGTCATGGGCAGCCCGTGCAGGAGACCGGTGCCGCGCCCGGCCGCGGTGACCTCGTCGGCCCGTCGCGCCGCGGCCAGCGCGCCCTCCGCGTCCAGGGTGACGACGGCGTTGATGGCCGGGTTCACCTGCCCGATGCGCCGCAGGTGGGCCTCGACGAGTTCGCGGGAGGACACCTCCCGGCTCCGGATCATCCCGGTCAGGTCCACGGCGGTGCGCTCGAGCAGCTCGTCCATGGCCCCCATCCTGCCTCAGGCGGCCGGGATCCGTGGCCGGCGTGTCAGCCCAGGGCCTCGGCCAGCATCACGATGATGCCCTCCGGCCCGCGCAGGTAGCAGATGCGGTACGCGTCCTCGTAGCGCACGACCTCACCGATCAGCTCCGCTCCCCCGTCCCGTGCCGTGCGCACGGCCGCGTCCACGTCGTCCACGCCGAACGCCACGCGGTGCAGTCCCAGGGTGTTCGGCGGTGCCGCACCGCTCCCCGGCAGGACGTCCGGGCGGTGGTAGTGCTGCAGCTCCAACCGCCCCGCACCGTCCGGGGTGACGAGCATGACGATGTCCGAGCGCACCCCCTCCAGCCCCAGGGTGCGGTCCACCCAGTCGCCCTCCACCGAGGCCTCGCCTTCCACGGTGAGGCCCAGGGCCACGAAGAAGTCCCTCGCCGCCGGCAGGTCCTGCACCACGATCCCGACGTTCTCCAGACGCTGGATACCCATGCGGCCCGAGGGTAGTCCCTCGGACAGGGCCCGGACAGGGATGGTTAACGGATGGCTACCGGTTGGCTGCCGCCCGGCACGGGCCGCCCGGCACGGCGCTGCCGGCAACGGCCCCGGCTGTGCCAGACTCGAAGCGGACAGGAGGTGCATGCCATGGGCTCGAGGGCGGATCGCTACCGGGAGATCGCGGAGGTCTTCTCCGTCCACGGCTTCGGATTCGTCGTCAGCACCCTGGGGCTCTCCGGACGCTTCCCGTTCCGGCGCCTGCCCCGGCACGCCTCGGGCCAGGCCTACTCCCGGCCGGAACACGTCCGGATGGCCCTCGAGGAACTGGGGCCGACCTTCATCAAGATCGGGCAGATCCTCTCCACGCGCCAGGACCTGCTCCCGCCGCCCTACGTCGAGGAACTGGCTCGCCTGCAGGACCGCGTGGAACCCGTGCCCGGTGCCGACGTCGCCGCGGTGCTGGCCGAGGAACTCGGCACGACGGCCGTCTTCGACACCTTCGACAAGGAACCCCTGGCCAGTGCCTCCATCGGCCAGGCCCACGCCGCGACGCTCGAGGGGGCCGAGGTCGTGGTCAAGGTGCGCCGCCCCGGCGTCGCGGAGACCGTGAACCAGGACCTCGACATCCTGGAGAACCTCGCCCAGCTGGCCGCCCGCCGCTGGGACTTCGCCCGGACCCACGACGCGCCCGGGCTGGCCGGGGAGTTCGCCGACACCCTGCGCCACGAGCTCGACTACCTCCGCGAGGGGCGCAACGCCGAGCAGTTCGCGCGGAACTTCGCCGACGACCCGTCGGTGCACATCCCGGCCGTGCACTGGGAGACCACCACGTCCCGGGTCCTCACCCTGGAACGGATCCACGGCATCAAGATCCATGACCTGGAGGCACTCGCCGCCGCGGGGATCGACCGTAGGGAACTGGCCGAGCGAGCCACGGCGGTGCTGTGCCGGATGGTGTTCGAGCACGGCTTCTTCCACGCCGACCCGCACCCGGGCAACTTCTTCGTCGAGCAGGACGGTGCCCTCGGCATCATCGACTTCGGCATGGTGGGCACCATCGACGACGAGCTCAAGGTGAACCTAGGCGACGTCCTGGTGGCGATAGTCCGCGGGGACACGGCGCGGGCCACAGCGGCACTGTTGCGGTTGAACCAGTCCCCCGAGCGGGTGGACCGGGCGGCCCTGAAGCGTGACGCAGCCGCACTCATCGAGCGGTTCAGCGGTCACTCGATCTCCGATTTCCCGGTCTCCGCCCTCATCAATGACATCCTGCGCATGCTCCGGCGCCACCGTCTGCACCTGCCCAATGACCTGGCCATGCTCTTCAAGATGCTGGTCATGGCCGAGGGGCTGGGCCGGCGGCTGGACCCGGACTTCCAGCTGGCGGGGGTGCTCGCTCCGTTCACCCGCCGCCTCGTCATCCAGCGCTACACCGTGGAGGCGTTGCGCCGGCGCCTGGGACACGTCGCCGACGACGTGCGCCAGGCCGGTGAGGACGCCCCGCGGTTGCTGCAGAGCCTGTTGGACCTGGTCGAACGGGGCGGGCCACAACTGACCCTGGGGCCGGAGGAGCTCGAGCGCCAGCTCGCGCAGAGCCACCTCACGGGCAACCGCGTGGTCGCGGGACTGCTCGCGGCCTCCCTCATCCACGTGGCCGGGGGCATCGTGGCCACGTCCGCCAAGGGGCCCCTGGCCACCATGCGTGGACCGGTGGCCGCCGCGTCGGCCGGGGCCGCCGGCCTGCTGGGCGGTTACCTGGCGTATACCGGTCGCCGCCGACGCCGGCCCTGAACCGGTGCCTGCCTCGTCCGGAAGCGCTTCTGCCCACGACGGGTACGGCGTACCGTGACGGCATGACGGAACACCATCCCGCATACGGACTACAGGTCTGCGTCGACTGTGCCAGACCCCATGAGCTGGCCGACTGGTGGGCCGAGGCCCTCCGGTGGGAGGTCGAGGTCCAGGACGAGCAGTTCATCCGGCGGATGATCGATGAGGGACACGCGACCGAGGCCGACACCACGACGCACCGCGGACGCCTGGTCTGGACCGCCGGAGCCGCCATCGTCCCGCCCTCCGAACCGGACGGCGCCCGGGCCACGGACCGGCCCCGGATCCTGTTCCAGCCGGTGCCGGAGTCCAAGACGGTGAAGAACCGGGTGCACTGGGACCTGCGTGAGCCCGGCGCGGACGACGCACGGCGGGCCGCCGAGGTGGAGCGGCTCGTGGCCCTGGGGGCCACCAGAATCGGCGCCGGACGCCAGGGGCCCTTCGCCTGGACCGTCCTGGCCGACCCCGAGGGCAACGAGTTCTGCCTCTGAGGAGCCTCAGGACAACAGCACCGCCACGCCCACGCACGCACAGGCCCAGAGCTGGCTGGCGAAGGTCCCCAGGATGAACCGCTCGGCCGCACCGGACTTGCCCAGCTCCGCATACCGGCCCAGGGCCTTCACGGCCAGGATGATCGCCAGTCCCTCGGGCCAGCCCATGAGCAGGGTGGAGGAGACCGCGAGCCGCTCGAGGACACCGATCCACGCCCCGCCGCGCAGTACGGGCTGCGCGTCGACCTCCTCGTTGAAGACCGGTTCCCCGTCCGGTCCGGCCAGGACGGGTTGGTGCTCGGCGTGGGTGGCGTTGAACGAGACCTGGAGGATGGCGGTGGTCGGCGATCCTCCCCCCAGGGTCGCCGCGACCACGGCCAGCGGCGCCACGACGGACCAGCCCGCGCCGCCGCCAGACCACAGGGCGGCGACCGCCGACGCCCCGAGCAGGGCGAGCTGGACGAGCGCCGTGGCGTAGAGCCCGCCATGGGCGTGCCCGGCCAGGGGCCGGAACCGGGCGAAGTACTGCGGCATGGCCGCCAGGCCGGCGGCCACCAGCGCCACGAGGGACAGGACGGCAGGTGTCGTCACGCTGCTCCCTCCCCCGCCTCGCAGCGTCTCGTGAGGTGGACGTCCAGGTCCCCGAGCTGGCCCGCCACCACGGATGCGAGACGCCGCGTCTCGTGCCACAGTCCGGAGCGCAGCCGGGCGCTCACCGCCTGCTGCGTGATGCCGAGGCGTTCGGCGGCCTCGCGCTGCGTCAGCCCGGCGTCCATCATCCTGCCGGCGCCCTGGCCTTCGTCACTGCGCCGGTGCTCGAGTTCAGCCAGTAGTTGCAGGCTGGCCTCCACCGCCTCGAGCAGGCGCGCCGCGTCCGCACCGGACGGGCCCGTCGGATTGGTGAGGTCGGCCGATGTGACGGCGACGCGGCCCGGGGCGTGCTTGGCCCGCTCCACGGCGTCGCGAGCACATTCGAAGGCCGGTCCCGCGCCCGCCCGGGTCTCCTCCGGCACCGGTTCGCGGACCGGGCCGACGCCGATGCCGACGCTCCAGTGCCCGGACCGGGCCGCGGAGAGGGCCAGGCCCACCACGGTCTCCGGTCGGTCGAGCATCCCCTGGACCTCGTCACCGGCCGTACGCTGGAACGGCCGCACGAGACCATGGTCGGACCCCTCGGCGTTGAGGCCGTCCAGCAGGCCAGCTACCCGATCGGGACCACGACGTGATCCGCGTTGGTCCATGGTCATCACGAACATAGGGACAAGCTTAATGGCTTGTACTTCAGACAACAAGGGTAAAAGTTTGTGTATTCGAGTCCGCGGGCTCGCCTAGACTCCAGGGCATGTCCACACCTCAGGTCTCACCGTTGTCCCGCTCTCCGCGCTCTCCGCGCGCGGGGCTCCGGTGGTCCGCCTGGGCCGCGTGGGGCGCGGACGTGGTGTTGATCATCCTCTTCGCCGCGCTGGGTCGACGCACCCACGCCTCGGGGCTGGATGCGTCGGGCATTCTCTGGACGGCGCTGCCGTTCCTGCTCGCCTGGGCGGCCGCCACCGTGA
>DATBUG010000184.1:0-2847 GCA_036516315.1 Citricoccus sp. | reverse complement strand
TTCCGCCGTACCGGCCGCCGCAACCGCATCGGCATCCTCGTCCTCTTCGTCCTCGTCCGAGCCAGCAGCCGGGACCGCGCCCGCCGCCGAGAGCGGTGGCTTCGCGGCGAGACTGGCCGCGCTCCAGGCCCAGACACAGTGGGCCCCGCTGGGACAACGCCGGTGAGCGCCGCCGTCGGGCCGGTCCTGCGGGGCCGGCCACCCGCTGCTGCCCGAATGCGCTCCGGGACACCGGTGCTGGCCGGGATGCTGCTGGCCGCCGCCCTGGTGCTGCTCCTCCCGGCCGTCACGGCCGCGCCGGCGGCCGCCGACACCCTGGACGGCCCGGGTGCGGGGACGGACAACGGGCTGTCCATCGAGATCAACGGACCGGACGGCACGCCGTCCTCGTCCGTCCTGACCCTGCTCGGCATCGGCGTGCTGATGGTGGCGCCATCGCTGGTGCTGCTGTGCACCTCCTTCACCAAGGTGTTCGTGGTGCTCGCGATGACCCGCAACGCCCTGGGCCTGAACACCACCCCGCCCACGCAGGTCCTCGCCGGCATCGCGCTGATCCTGACGATCTTCATCATGCAGCCGGTGATCAACGAGGTGCTGGACGTGGCCGTCAACCCCTACGCGGACGGGCAGATCGTCTTCACCGAGGCGGTGGAGCGGGCCCAAGGGCCCCTGCGCGAGTGGATGATGCCCCTGACGCGGGAGGAGGACATCGCGCTGATGACCCGAGCCGCCGACCTGCCCAACCCGGAGACCCCCGCGGACACCCCGCTGAGCACCCTGGTGCCGGCGTTCGTGATCTCCGAGCTGCGCGCGGCCTTCATCATCGGCTTCGTGATCTTCGTGCCCTTCCTCGTCATCGACCTGGTGGTCTCCTCGGCCCTGATGTCCATGGGCATGATGATGCTCCCGCCCGTGATGGTCTCCCTGCCGTTCAAGATCCTGCTGTTCGTCCTGGTGGACGGCTGGGGGCTCATCATCAGCTCCCTCGTGGGCACGTACTAGGCCACGGCCGGAACCATAGGAACAGGACACAGACATGGACCAGAACGCCGTCGTGGACCTCGGGGTGCAGGCCCTGCTCATGGCCGCCAAGATCTCCGCGCCGCTGCTGCTGACGGCGCTCGCCGTGGGCCTGGCGATCGGCCTGATGCAGTCGGCCACCCAGGTGCAGGAGATCACCCTGTCCTTCGTGCCCAAGGCCATCGCCGTGGCGATCGTGCTGGCCGTGGCCGGGTACTGGATGATCCAGGAGATGGTCACCTTCACCCAGTGGAGCTTCGACCAGATCCCCCGGCTGATCGACGGTTAGGCGGGGCGGTACCCACATGGACGTCACCTTCGACCCGGCCTGGCTGCAGGCCTACCTCCTGGTGCTGGTGCGCACCACCCTGTTCATCGCGGTGGCCCCGCCGTTCTCCAACAACGCCTTCCCGTGGCGCATCAAGGCCCTGGTGGCGGCGGGCCTCGCCCTGGCCTTCACCTCGCGCGTGGAGATCCCCGCCGGCGGGCTGGGCGCGGGGCAGCTGATCGCCGCGGCCACCGCGGAGGCGGCCACCGGCGCCGTGCTCGGGGTGCTGGTCATGGTGGCCCTCGCGGCGGTGGCCTCCGCCGGGTCGCTGATCGACCTGGCCTCGGGCTTCCAGATGGCCACCGCCTACGACCCGGGGTCCATGGTCAACGGGGCCCAGTTCACCCGGCTGTTCCAGAACGGCGCGATCGCCCTGCTGCTGGCCTCCGGGGCCCACATCCCGCTGTTCATGGGATTCGGCACGTCCTTCGAGGCGGTCTCGCTCGGGCAGTTCCCCGAGATGTCCTCCCCGGCCGCCGCGGTGGCCGCCGCCTTCACGGGCATGTTCGCGGCCGCCGCCCAGATCGCCGCGCCACTGATCGCCGTGCTGTTCCTGGCCGACGCCGGGCTCGGGCTGCTCACCCGGGTGGCGCCGACGCTCAACGCCTTCTCCCTCGGCTTCCCCCTGAAGATCATGGTGACCCTGGCCTTCGGCGGGATGGTGTTCGCCGCGCTGCCCCTGGCCGTGGGCCAGCTGACCGACTCCGCCGTGGAGCTCATGCGGGAGGGACTGCGATGAGCGCGGACTCCGGGGAACGCACCGAGCAGGCCTCCGAGCGGCAGCTGCGCGAGGTCCGCAAGAAGGGCAAGCTCGGACGCTCGGCGGACGTCTCCGCATGGGTCGTGGTCGCGGTGTGCGCCGTCATGCTCCCCGGCACGCTCGTGGCCGCGCGGGACGCGGCCACGGACACCCTGTTCCAGCTCGAGCGGGTGGCCGGTTCCGCGGACCCGGCCGTCGCGCTGCAGGTGCTGGTCGAGGCCGGGGGAGCCCTCGCACCGGTGCTGATGCCTCTTCTGGCCGCGGCGATGCTGGCCGCCGTCGCCGTGCCGTTCCTGCAGGGACCGGTGACGTTCCGGTCCATGGCCCCGCGCTTCGACCACTTCAACCCGGTGTCCGCGGCGAAGAAGATCCTGGGGGCCCAGGCCCTGTGGAACGCGGTGAAGGCCCTGCTGAAGACGGCCGCCGTCGGGCTGCTGATGTACTGGGTGATCCAGGCGGTGGCCACCGGCCTGATGGGCGCAGGCCTGTTGCCGCTCGAGGCCGTGACCGGCGTGGTGGCACAGGCCGCGATGCAGTTGCTGTGGTTCTCCATCCTGGCCGGACTGGTGATGGCCGGAGCGGACGTGTTCGTGGTGATGAAGCGCAGCCGCAAGCAGACCCGCGTGACCAAGCAGGAGGCCAAGCGCGAGCACAAGAGTTCCGAGGGCGACCCGCTGGTGAAGTCGCAACGGCGCTCCCGGCAGCTGGCCATGTCCCGCAACCGCATGATCGCCGACGT
>DATBUG010000183.1:0-4359 GCA_036516315.1 Citricoccus sp. | reverse complement strand
CGCCGAGGTGCAGCGCGCTGTCGCGGAGGGCATGCTGCCGGCGGCGGACGCGGTCCGCTACGTCGGCACGCACCCGATGGCCGGCTCTGAGCGGTCCGGTCCCGTGGCCGCACGCGGCCAGCTGTTCACCGCTGCACCATGGGTGGTGTGCGCCACGGAGCGGACGGACCCGGCCGCCGTCGCCGCGGCCGAGGAGCTGGCCCGGACCCTGGGGGCGACCGTGCACCGGATGAGCGCCGGGGACCACGACGCCTCCGTGGCACTGATCTCCCATCTGCCGCAGATCGCCGCCTCCCTGGTGTCCTCCCGCCTCCAGGAGACGCCCGCCGCCTCCCTGGCCCTGGCGGGCAACGGGCTGCGGGACACCACGCGGATCGCGGCCTCGGACCCCCAGCTCTGGGTCCAGATCCTCGCCGCGAACGCCCCGGAGATCCTGCAGATCCTCTACGGCGTGCGCGAGGACCTGGACCGGCTGATCCACACCATGGAGGACCCCGCCGCCCCCGGCGCCCGGCTGGACATCGCCCAGCTCATCGCAGAGGGCAACGCGGGACACGCCCGGATCCCGGGCAAGCACGGCGGCCCGCCGCAGTCCTTCGCCGTCGTGACCGTGATCGTGGACGACACCCCGGGGCAGATCTCCGCGGTGCTGCAGGACGTCGGCGCGGCCGGCGTCAACGTGGAGGACCTGCGCATGGACCACTCGGCCGGGTACCAGGTGGGCATGCTGGAGATCTCCGTGCTGCCCGGACGGCGGCAGGAACTGACGGACGCGCTCACGGCGCACGGATGGAAGGTGGTCTGACATGGTGGACGAGACGAACGCGACGGCACCACGGCGGCTCGTGGTCGCCGTCGACGGGCCCTCGGGGTCGGGGAAGTCCTCCGTCTCCCGCGAGGTGGCCCGCCGCCTGGGGGCTGCCTACCTGGACACCGGCGCCATGTACCGGGCCGTGGCCTGGCACTGCCGCGAGACCGGACTGCTGGAGGACCCCGAGGCGGTGGTGGCGGCCGTGCGCGACCTGGAACTGGTGCTCTCCGTGGACCCGGACGTCGACCGGGTCCTCGTGGGCACGCACGACATCACGGAGGCCATCCGGGAACCCGGCATCTCCGGGGTCGTCTCGGTGGTGGCCACCAACCGCGCCGTCCGTGAACAACTCGTGGCGCGCCAGCGGGCGCTCATCGACCAGCACCGCAGGATCGTGGCCGAGGGCCGGGACATCACAACCGTCGTGGCCCCGGACGCGGACGCCCGCATCCTGCTGACGGCCTCCGCCGAGGTGCGGATGTCCCGCCGCGGCCTGCAACTCGGCGGCACCGTGGACCAGCAGGACCTGACCGCGCAGGTGGTCCAGCGCGACGCCAAGGACTCCTCCGTCGTGGACTTCATGACCCCGGCCCCGGGCGTGGGGCTGATCGACTCCAGCGAGCTGGACCTGGAGGCCACCGTCCAGGCGGTCCTGGACGAGGTGGCCGGACAGTCCGGCCAGCGTCCGGACCCGGGCGCGTCCGCGCCCGCCACCGCCACCGACACCGCAGTACCGACCACCCCGGAGGGGGAGCGCGCATGAGCACCGAGAACACCACCGGCACGGGACCGCAGGACGGCGACGGCGCGGAGTACGTGCCCGCCGGCGAGGACAACATCGCCGAGCGGCTGGCCGCCCTGTCCGACGACGAGGCGCGGCAGCGGGCCGAGGCGCTGCGCGCCGGCCTCGCGGACTACGACCTGGACGAGGAGGACGCCGCCCTGCTCGCCGGCTGGGAGGAGGGCGAGGCTGAGCCCGAGGACGAGCCGGTGCCGCCGGTGCTCGCCATCGTCGGCCGGCCCAACGTCGGCAAGTCCACCCTGGTCAACCGCATCATCGGCCGGCGCGAGGCCGTCGTCGAGGACGTGCCCGGGGTGACCCGGGACCGCGTGAGCTACGAGGCCGAGTGGAACGGCCGGGTCTTCACCGTGGTGGACACCGGCGGCTGGGAGCACGACGCCAAGGGCATCCACCAGCGCGTGGCCGAGCAGGCTGAGCTGGCGGTGGATGTCGCCGACGCCGTGCTGTTCGTCGTCGACGCCACCGTGGGGGCCACCTCCACGGACGAGGCCGTGGTCCGCCTGCTGCGGCGCAAGAAGAAGCCGGTCATCCTGGTGGCCAACAAGGTGGACGACATCACCCAGGAGGCCGACGCGGCCACGCTGTGGGGGCTGGGCCTGGGCGAGCCGTACCCGGTGTCGGCCGTGCACGGCCGGGGGACTGGGGACCTGCTGGACGCGGCCCTCGAACTGCTGCCCGCCGAGTCCGCCCACGGTGGCCTGCTGCCACGCGGCGGGCCACGCCGGGTGGCGCTGCTGGGACGGCCCAACGTCGGCAAGTCCTCGCTGCTGAACAAGCTGGCCGGCTCCGACCGCGTCGTGGTGGACGACACCGCGGGGACCACGCGTGACCCGGTGGACGAGTTGATCGAGCTCGGCGGCCGGCTGTGGCGGTTCGTCGACACGGCCGGGATCCGCCGCCGCCAGCACATGGCGCACGGTGCCGACTACTACGCGTCCCTGCGCACGCAGTCCGCCCTGGACAAGGCCGAGGTGGCCGTGGTCCTGCTCGAGGCCTCGGAGGTGCTCTCGGAGCAGGATGTGCGCATCCTGCAGACCGTCGTGGACTCCGGCCGGGCGCTCGTGCTGGCCTTCAACAAGTGGGACCTGATGGACGAGGACCGCCGGTACTACCTGGAGCGGGAGATCGAGAAGGACCTGGCCCACGTGGCCTGGGCCCCGCGGGTGAACATCTCGGCCAGGACCGGCTGGCACAAGGACCGCCTCGTGCCCGCTCTGGACACCGCGCTGCAGTCCTGGGACCGGCGCATCCCCACCGGCAAGCTCAACGCCTTCCTCGGCGAGCTCGTGGCGGCCCATCCGCACCCCGTGCGCGGTGGCAAGCAGCCGCGGATCCTGTTCGCGACCCAGCCCTCGACGCGGCCGCCGCGCATCGTCCTGTTCACCACCGGGTTCCTGGACCCGGGGTACCGGCGGTTCATCATCCGCCGGTTGCGGGAGACCTTCGGCTTCGAGGGCACCCCGATCGAGCTGGGCATGCGCGTGCGGGAGAAGCGGGGACGCCGGCGGTGAGCCGACGCCGTGCCAGGGTGCTGGCCACGGCGCTGGTCCTCGTGCTGGGCCTGGCGTTGACCGGGTGCGCCACCGTCGAGCAGGCGCGTGGTTCCGCCGACCGCATCGGCGAGCAGGCGGGCCAACTGGCCACGGAAGCCCGTCGGCTGGGCGAGCTGAGCGCCTCCGAGCTGCAGGACGTCGACGTGGACGGGTTGCGCGAACAGGGCGAGGTGTGGCTGGGCGACAACGCCTCGGTCACCGCGCTGCTGCGCTCCATGCCCTCCGGCCCGGATATGGAGTCCTTCCGGATCGTAGGGGAGGAGGGCCGGCTCGTCGTCACCTACGGCGACCATGCGGCCGAGGTGGATCCGGCCGTCCTGGACGCTGCCATGCGGCAGGTCGCCGACCGCGCCAAGGACCACGTGCGGAACCTGGAGACCGTCGAGTTCCGTGTGGGGGAGCGGTCCTACACCTTCTGAGGCCCCGGGCCCGGTGGCTCGAAGACCGAGCCCGGCAGCCGGGCCCACCGCGCCGCTCCTTGCCGTCTGTCCGCGAGGGGCGGACAGGCGGCTCGTGCGATGACGGGCGCGCGTAGGGTCGGTGGAGGAACCGACCGAACCCGCCCTCAGGAGAGTGTCCATGTCCACCTTCACCAGCCAGCAGATCCGCCTCGCCGCCCGGCCCGAGGGCTGGCCCACGCCCGAGGACTTCGTCACGCAGACCGTGGAGCACGGCGAGCTGCAGCCCGGGCAGGTCCGGGTCGTCAACGAGTTCCTGTCCGTGGACCCCTACATGCGCGGGCGGATGAGCGCCGGCCGCAGCTACGTCCGTCCCTACGAGGTGGGGCAGACCATCACCGGGGCAGCCGTCGGCCGCGTGGTGGAGACGGCAGCCGAGGCCCTGCCGGTCGGCACACTGGTCCTGCACCAGCACGGTTGGACCGACCGGGTGCAGGCTGAGGCGGCGGCCTTCCAGGCCGTGCCGGAACTCGACGGCCTGCCGCACTCGGCCTACCTCGGCATCCTGGGCATGCCGGGCCTGACCGCCTACCTCGGGCTGACCCTGGTCGCTGACCTGCGGGAGGGGGACACGGTGTTCGTCTCCGGGGCCGCCGGGGCGGTCGGCACCGCCGTCGGCCAGATCGCCCGCCGGCTCGGGGCCTCGACCGTGATCGGGTCCGCCGGCTCCGACGAGAAGACCGCGGCGCTGCGGGACACGTACGGCTACGACGTGGCCCTGAACTACAAGGACGC
>DATBUG010000182.1:0-2189 GCA_036516315.1 Citricoccus sp. | reverse complement strand
AGGCTCAGGCCCTCCTCACCGATCTCGGTGTCCAGGCCCTCCGGCAGGCGGTAGGCGAACTGGGCCTGCGCGGTGTCCAGGGCCTCGTCCAGCAACCGCTCGGCCGCGGCCGGCTCGGACAGGACGTCCTCGGGAGCGCCGAGCAGCACGTTGTTGCGGATGGAGTCGGAGAACAGGGTGGAGTCCTCGAAAGCGATCGAGACCCGGCGCCGCAGCTCGGTCAGCTCGTACTCCCGCACGTCCCGGCCGCCCACGCGGACCTGGCCGGCGGTGACGTCGTACAGGCGGGGGACCAGTTGGAGCAGGGTCGACTTCCCGGAGCCGGTCAGCCCCACCAGGGCCATCGTCTCCCCGGGGTCGAGTTCGAGGCTGACGTCCCGCAGGACCGGCGCCGTGCCGGGGGCGGCGTCCGGGTAACGGAAGCAGACCCCGCGGAAGGCGAGCGCCCCGGGCGCGCCGGCGTCGGCCACCGGGGCAGCGTGGGGCTCCGCACCGGCGTCGGGCACCGGGTCGGTGATGTCCACCGGGGTGTCCATCACCTCGGCGTGCCGGTCGATCGCGGTCTTGGCCGAGAGGGACATGCCCATCAGCTGGCCGACGGACTCCACCGGCCCGGCGAGCACCGCCGTGGTGGCGAAGAACCCGGCCAGGGCGCCGACCGTCAACTCCCCGGTGGCCACCAGGTAGATCCCGGTGGCCAGGGACAGCCCGATCACCGTCTCGGGCAGGGCCACGATCAGCGCGATGAACTTCGAGAGCACCGCGGCCTTGTGCACCTCGGTGCCGCGCAGGGTGTCGGCCTGGCCCCGGAAGCCCTCCAGCGCCTCGCGGCCCCGGCCGAAGGCCTTGAGCACCCGGATGCCGTGCACGGACTCCTCGACCGTGGTGGCCAGGTCCCCGGCCTGGTCCTGGGAGAGCCGGGACGCGGCGCGGAAGTCGTTGCGGAAGGCGTAGGAGCGCCACATGATCGGCACGGCCCCGGCCAGGTAGATCAGGGCCAGCACCCACGAGGTGGCGAACAGCAGCACGAGCCCCACCGTGATCGTCACGATCGAGACCACGAACATGACCGTCCCGAACGCGATCCAGCGTCGCAGCAGAGACAGGTCACCCACGGACCGGGAGAGCAGCTGGCCCGAGGGCCAGGAGTCGTGGAAGGACACCGGCAGCCGCTGCAGGCGCCGGAACAGGGCGATGCGGGCACGGTTCTCCACGCCGGCGGCCGGCGGCAGGATGAAGAACCGCCGCAGGTAGACGAGTGCGCCCTCGGCCAGGCCGAGTCCGGTCATCACCGCCACGGCCGTCCACACGTCGCCCGCGTCCCCGCCCGGGTGCAGCACGGAGTTCACCAGCCGCTGGATCACCTGGGGGATGGCCAGGGCCACGAACCCGGCGAGCATGGCGGAGACCAGCCCGGCGACCCAGCGCCACCGCACGCCCTCCAGGTAGGGCGAGAGCCGGCGGACCGCCTCGGCGAGGGTCCGTTCCTCACCGCCCACGCGCCGTGGGGTCGGACGGGCGGGCGTGGACACGGGCAGACCTCCGGTAGGGCGTGGACGGGCGAGTCACCATCCTACGGCGGGCCGGGGAGGTGTGAAAGGGTCCTTTGAGGTGGTGGCGTCAGGGCTCGACGACGTCCAGCACCACGGCCTCGGGCCGGCAGGCGAAGCGGAAGGGCGCCGTGGGGGAGGTGCCGATGCCCGCGGAGACCTGGAGCGGCACCGTGCGTCCGTCCAGGCGCCACTGCGTCAGGCCGGAGGCCTGCCAGGTGGGCAGGTCACAGTTGGTGACGAGGGCTCCGTACCCGGGCACGCAGACCTGCCCGCCGTGGGTGTGGCCGGCGAAGACGACGTCGGCCCCGTCCTCGACCATCGCGTCCAGCACCCGGCGGTAGGGGGCGTGCGTGACACCGATGCGCATCGAGCGGGCCGGCGCCGCGCTGGAACCCGGGAACCCGGGCCAGGCGTCGCGGTCCAGGTGCGGGTCGTCCGTGCCGGCCACGTCCAGCCGGATCCCGTGCAGCACCATCGAGGTGCGCCGATTGGTCAGGTTGGTCCAGCCACGGGCCTCGAAGGCGTTGAAGAGCCGGTCAGCGGGCAACTGGTTGCGGCCCGGGTCCTGCGGGGAGGGCCCGGCGAAGTAACGCAGCGGGTTGGCCCGCGTGGGTGCGAAGTAGTCGTTGGACCCGG
>DATBUG010000181.1:0-4156 GCA_036516315.1 Citricoccus sp. | reverse complement strand
CTCGTCCTCGTGTCCGGCGTAGCGCTCGGGCAGGGACGGCAACTCCTCCGAGAACTCCAGCAGCAGCTCGAGCTTCTCCGGGTCGGGCACCGACTGGAAGTCCTCGACGATGCCGCGCAGCGTCTCGGGTAGTTCAGCGGTGCTCATCGCGGCAGCTCACCGCGTTCCTCGCCGACGGCGATCGGCAGGCGCACGGAGTTGCCCCACTCGGTCCACGAGCCGTCGTAGTTGCGGACCTTCTCGTAGCCGAGCAGGTGGCGCAGCACGAACCAGGTGTGGGAGGACCGCTCGCCGATACGGCAGTAGGCCACCACGTCGTCGGACTCGCCGAGGCCGGCCTCCTCCTTGTAGATCTTCTCCAGCTCCTCGCGGGACTTGAAGGTGCCGTCCTCGTTGGCGGCCCGCGCCCACGGCACTGAGGCCGCGGTGGGGATGTGGCCGCCACGCAGGGTCCCCTCCTGGGGGTAGCCCTCCATGTGCGTGGTCTCCCCGGTGTACTCGAGCGGGGAGCGCACGTCGATCAGAGGCTGGCCGAAGTGGGCCAGCACGTCCTCGCGGGAGGCGCGCTCGGTGGTGTCGTCCCGCTCGGTCACGGGGTACTCGACGGGCTCGACCTGCGGGACCTCGCGGGTGGTCTCGCGCCCCTCGGCGATCCACTTGTCCCGGCCGCCGTTCATCAGGCGGGTGTCCGGGTGGCCGTAGAGGGTGAACACCCACAGCGCGTAGGCCGCCCACCAGTTGGACTTGTCCCCGTAGAACACCACGGTGGTGTCCCGGGTGATGCCCTTGGCGCCGGCCATGCGGGCGAACTCCTCCGGGCCGATGAAGTCCCGGGTCACGGGGTCGTTGAGCTCGGTGTGCCAGTCGATCTTCTGCGCGCCCGGGATGTGTCCGGTGCTGTAGAGCAGGGTGTCCTCGTTGGACTCCAGGACCACGACGTTCTCGTCCTGGAGGTGATCGGCGACCCACTGGGTGGACACGAGCTTGTCCGGGTGGGCGTAACCGCTGAACTCCTCGGTGCTTGCAGTGTCTGCGCTGGTGGTCATCCTCGGCGGTGCCTTTCGCTTCGCGGATCCCCGCGGTGATGCTGCGGGGCGGGTGGTCACGGTTCCGCTCCACCCTATCGACGGGCGATCGCGGATGCCCGTGGCATATCCCGGCTATTCACATTACGCCACATTCCCCCGCCCGGACCGGCCTGCTGGTCCGGGCGGGAACTGGCCGCCGGGCCGGTAGAGTTGCCCTGTCCTCACACCCCTTGGATTCCCTCTACACCGCTAGGACGGAGCTGCCCGTGGCCGAGATCGTTCGCCTCGCCGACCGCACCCCGCAGGTGTCACCGGAGGACCTACTGGCCGGTTTCCACCCGTCCTACCGCTTCGGCGAGGTCTCCTTCGACACCTACATCCCGGATCCGGCCCATCCTTCGCAGGCGGAGGCGGTGCAGCGCCTGCGGAACTTCGCGGGCTCCATCGGGGGCCGCGGCAACGGCAACGGCCAGGGCTCCGGGTCCGGCGGCGGGTTCTTCGGCCTGTTCAAGGGCCGGAAGGCGGGCAACGGCCGGGGCGGGCGCAACAGCTCCGGCGCGCCCACCGGCATCTACCTCGACGGCGGATTCGGCGTGGGCAAGACCCACCTGCTGGCGTCGCTGTGGCACGCAGCGCCCGGACCGAAGGCGTTCGGCACGTTCGTGGAGTACACCAACCTGGTGGGCGCGCTCTCCTTCCGCAAGACGGTGGACGTGCTCAAGGAGTACACGCTGGTCTGCATCGACGAGTTCGAGCTCGACGACCCGGGGGACACCGTGCTGATGTCCCGGATGATGCGCGAGCTCGCCGATGCCGGCGTGCGGTTGGTGGCCACCTCCAACACGCTGCCCGGGGCTCTGGGGGAGGGCCGGTTCGCCGCGCAGGACTTCAAGCGCGAGATCCAGGTGCTGGCCGAGCAGTTCGAGGTGATCCGCATCGATGGTGAGGACTACCGGCACCGCGGCCTGACCGCGGCCCCGGACCCGATCTCCGACGACGCGCTGCTGGACACGGTCCGCGAACAGTTCCCGGACGCGGCAGTGGTCTCCCAGGACGACTTCTCGGCCCTCACCGAGAACCTGTCCCGGGTGCACCCGAGCCGGTACCGCAAGCTCGTGGAGGACATCGACGTGATGGTCCTGCACGGGGTGGAGACCATCACCGAGCAGGCGATGGCGCTGCGCTTCGTGGTGCTGGCCGATCGCCTCTACGACAAGGACGTGCCGGTGATCGCCTCGGGCGTGCCCTTCGACCGCCTGTTCACGGACGAGATGATGAACGGCGGCTACCTGAAGAAGTACTTCCGCACCGTCTCCCGCATGACCGCCCTGGTCCGCGAGGGACAGATGGGCGAGACGGGGCTCTAGCGTCCGGGATCCCCGCCGGTGTCCCACAGCCGACGGCGCCGCCCGTGGTCTACGGGCGGCGCCACCGGTCGGCTGACTGAACGGAGGGAAAAAGGGGGACCGAGGGCGACAGCGAAAAGGCCCTCCCGCGCCGGGAGGGCCTTTTCTGTGGAGCGGATGACGAGATTCGAACTCGCGACCTCCACCTTGGCAAGGTGGCGCTCTAGCCAACTGAGCTACATCCGCGTGGACCGTCTCACCCTCGCGGGTGCTCCGTCCGTGCGCGATACTGGGTTCGAACCAGTGACCTCTTCCGTGTCAGGGAAGCGCGCTACCGCTGCGCCAATCGCGCTCAGGGGTTCCGGCGAACCGGAATCCTTCAGCTGCAGGTCCCCATCCTAGCGGATGGTGACCGATGCGAGGTGGGGACGGGATTCGAACCCGCGTACACGGCTTTGCAGGCCGTTGCCTCGCCTCTCGGCCACCCCACCAGGGTCTGGAGACTTGCGAGCGGATGACGAGATTCGAACTCGCGACCTCCACCTTGGCAAGGTGGCGCTCTAGCCAACTGAGCTACATCCGCACAGAAAACTGGTGACCGGAAGAACCAGTCACCGTGATTTCCAACGAGAGATGACTCTACTGCACATCGCGGGCCGACGTCCAATCGGCCCCGGCGCCGGCGTGTTCGGGGCGGTCCGGCCCCTCCCACCGGCCCCTCCCACCGGGCCTCGGGCCGGGCCACCGGAGGATGTCCGGGACGGATGGGAGAATGGGTGACCATGACCCAGCCCCAGCTCGCCCACCAGACCGAATACGGCCGCATGTACGCCCGCAGCCTGGGCGGTGTCCCGGAGGTTCCCTCGATCACCACGGTGATCGGGCAGCAGTCCCCGGACCTGAGCGGCTGGGCCGGGCACATGGCGGCCACCGCCGTCGTCGAGGATCCCCGCCTGCCCCAGGTCCTCGGCTCCCGCCCCCAGCTCAAGGCCGTGGCCAAGCAGGCCTCGAGCGCGGCCGAGCGGTACCGCGACGACGCGGCGGCCCGCGGGGACCGCGTCCACGACTACGCCGAGCAGGTGGGACTGCGCGCGCTGGGCAAGCCGCATCGGATGGCCGAGGCCCGCGCCGTCCTCGCCGAGCACGGGGAGGGCGCCTACGCGGATCGCTTCGACGAGTGGTGGGACCTGTACGACGTGCGCCCCCTGGCCACCGAGCTCACGGTCTGGAACGCCACCGTCGGCTACGCCGGCACCCTGGACCTGGTGGCCTCCATCGGCGGGCGCACCTGCATCATCGACTTCAAGACCAAGGGCACCTCGCGCGACGGTCGCGTCAAGCCGCTCGACGCGAAGGTCGTCATGCAGCTGGTGGCCGGCCTGCGCGCCGAGGAGTCCCTCGTGGACGCGGCCTCGGGCACCTGGGAACCGTGGCGCTACGGCGACGCCCCGGTGCTGCTGGGGGTCGCCCTGGGCCAGACCGAGGTCGTGGCGCACCAGGCCAACCCGGCGGTGCTGCCTGACCACTGGCGCAAGTTCTGGGCGCTGCGGCAGGTCTGGGGCTACTCCCAGATCGCCGACAGCGCCGGACCGGCCCTGCGGCCCATCGGACCGCCCCCGCCGACCACACCGCAGGCCGGGTCGCCCGGCGCCGTCTCCGGGACGGGCGCCACTAAGGTGGGCGCGTGAGCGTCCTGACCATCCGCACCTTCCCCGACCCCGTCCTGCGCACCCCGGCGGACGCCGTCGGGACCGGCCGCCGCGGCCTGCACCGCCTGGTCCG
>DATBUG010000180.1:0-4538 GCA_036516315.1 Citricoccus sp. | reverse complement strand
GACCGCGGCCGACTACTACGCGGGCGGCCGCTCCTTCTCCGGGACCCAGAACGGCACCGCGATCGCCGGGGACTACCTCTCGGCTGCGTCCTTCCTCGGCATCGTCGGGGCCATCGCCGTGAACGGCTACGACGGCTTCCTCTACTCCATCGGCTTCCTGGTCGCCTGGCTGGTGGCGCTGCTGCTGGTCGCCGAGCTGCTGCGCAACACCGGCAAGTACACGATGGCGGACGTGCTCTCCTTCCGCCTCCAGCAGCGTCCGGTGCGCATCGCCGCGGCCCTGGCCACCCTGATGGTCTGCCTGTTCTACCTGCTGGCCCAGATGGCCGGCGCCGGGGCACTCGTCTCCCTGCTGCTGGGCATCGACGAGCGGCTGGGCCAGTCCGTCGTCATCGCGATCGTGGGCGCCCTGATGATCCTCTACGTGCTCGTCGGCGGCATGAAGGGCACCACCTGGGTGCAGATCATCAAGGCCTGCCTGCTCATCGCCGGCGCGTTCATCATGACCATCTGGGTCCTGGCCCTGTTCGGCTTCAACTTCTCCGCCCTGCTCGGCGAGGCCGTGGCCCTGAACCCGAAGGGCGAGGCCATCCTGGCCCCGGGCGTGCAGTACGGCGTCAGCGAGGTCGCCAAGCTGGACTTCCTCTCCCTGGGCCTGGCCCTGGTGCTGGGCACCGCGGGCCTGCCGCACGTGCTGATGCGGTTCTACACCGTGCCCACCGCCAAGGAGGCCCGCAAGTCCGTGGTCTGGGCGATCGTGCTCATCGGCGCCTTCTACCTGTTCACCCTGGTGCTCGGCTACGGTGCCGGCGCGCTGATCGGCCCGGAGCGGATCCTCAGCGCACCGGGCGGGGTGAACTCGGCGGCCCCGTTCCTGGCCTTCGAGCTGGGCGGACCGCTGCTGCTGGGCCTGATCTCGGCCGTGGCCTTCGCCACCATCCTGGCGGTGGTGGCCGGTCTGACCATCACGGCCGCGGCGTCCTTCGCGCACGACATCTATGCCTCCGTCCTGGCCAAGCGCAAGCCGAGCCCGGAGAAGGAGGTCAAGATCGCCCGGCGCACCGTGGTGGTGATCGGCGTGCTGGCCATCGTCGGCGGCATCGGCGCCCAGGGGCAGAACGTCGCGTTCCTGGTGGCCCTGGCCTTCGCGGTCGCGGCCTCGGCGAACCTGCCGACCATCCTGTACTCGCTGTTCTGGAAGGGCTTCACCACCCGGGGCGCGCTGTGGTCCATGTACGGCGGACTGGCCGCCGCCATCGTCCTGATCGTCTTCTCCCCGGTCATGTCCGGTGACGAGACGTCGATGATCCCGACCGTGGACTTCGCCATCTTCCCGCTGAAGAACCCGGGCATCATCTCGATCCCGCTGGCCTTCCTGCTGGGCTGGCTCGGTTCGGTCACCGAGAAGCGGCAGGAGGACCCCGCCAAGCAGGCGGAGATGGAGGTCCGCTCGCTCACCGGTGTCGGCGCCGAGAAGGCGGTCGACCACTGAGCGCGACCACGCGCTGAGCGCCTCACGGAACGGTCCCGGACCCCACGGTCCGGGGCCGTTCCGGCATCCTCCCAGCGGACCCGGCCATAATGGACCGGTGACCACGCCGCAGACCGCCCCCGTGACCGCCGTGCCCGCAGACCCCTCCGCCGGCCAGCCGCTGCCCGGCCGCCGGCGCGTCAGCCTCATCGGGTCCACCGGGTCGATCGGCACCCAGGGCCTGGACGTCATCGCCCGCAACCCCGGCCGGTTCACCGTCGCCGGACTGTCCGGCGGCTCCAACACCACCCTGCTGGCCCGCCAGGCCGTCGCCACCGGGGCGCAGGCCGTGGGCAGCGCCACGGCCACCATCGACGCCCTGGCCGCGGCGATCGCCTCGGCCGCCGCCGAGGCCGGGGTGCCGGACCCCCGCCCGGCCCTGTTCACCGGGCCCACCGCGGCGGCCGAGGTCGCCGCGTGGGAGGACGCCGACGTCGTGCTCAACGGGATCACCGGCTCCATCGGCCTCGGGCCCACGCTCGCCGCCCTCGAGGCCGGACACCTGCTGGCCCTGGCGAACAAGGAGTCACTGATCGTCGGCGGGGCGCTGGTGCGCGCCGCCGCGGCCCCCGGGCAGCTGGTCCCGGTGGACTCCGAGCACTCCGCCCTCGCCCAGGCGCTGCGCTCGGGCACTGCCGCCGAGGTCCGCCGGCTGGTGCTGACCGCCTCCGGCGGACCGTTCCGCGGCCGCAGCCGTGGCGAGCTGGACCGGGTCACCCCGGCCGAGGCGCTCGCCCACCCCACCTGGGACATGGGCAAGGTGGTCACCACCAACTCCGCCACCATGGTCAACAAGGCCCTCGAGGTGATCGAGGCCCACTTGCTCTTCGACATCCCCCTGGACCGGATCGACGTCGTGGTCCACCCCCAGTCGGTGGTCCACTCCATGGTGGAGTTCACGGACGGCTCGACCATCGCCCAGGCCTCCCCCCCGGACATGCGCCTGCCCATCGCCCTGGGGATCGGCTGGCCGCACCGCGTGCCCGGGGCGGCCCCGGGCTGCGACTGGACCCAGGCCGCCACCTGGACCTTCGAACCGCTGGACGAGGACGCCTTCGGCGCCGTCGCCCTGGCCAAGCAGGCCGCCGCGGCCTCGCCCACGCACATGTCCGTCTTCAACGCCGCCAACGAGGAGGCCGTCGAGGCCTTCCACGCCGGGGCCATCGGCTTCCTGCAGATCGTGGACACCGTGGCGGCCGTCGTCGGCGACTACGACCCGGACACCGTGCTCGAAGGCCGGGGACTGTCCGTGGAGGCCCTGGCCGCCGCCGAGGACTGGGCCCGCACGGCCGCGCGCTCGCGCTGGCAGGGGGCGTGATCGGCGTGGAGGTGCTCTGGTTCATCATCGGCGTGCTCGCCGTGGCCGCCGGGATCGCGGTGTCCATCGCCCTGCACGAGATCGGGCACCTGGTGCCCGCCAAGCTCTTCGGCGTGCGCGTCACCCAGTACATGATCGGCTTCGGCCCCACCCTGTTCTCCCGGCGGCGGGGGGAGACCGAGTACGGGGTGAAGGCCATCCCGCTGGGCGGCTACGTGTCCATGGTCGGCATGTACCCGCCCGAGCACCCCGAGGCGGGGGAGCGGCCCCGCACGGCCAGCACCGGCCTGTTCCAGCAGATGGCCTCGGACGCCCGGCAGCTGTCCGCCGAGGAACTGCGGCCCGGGGACGAGGACCGGATGTTCATCGCCCTGCCGGTATGGAAGCGGATCATCATCATGCTCGGCGGGCCGTTCATGAACCTGGTCATCGCCGTTGTGCTCACCACCGTCCTCGTCACCACCGCCGGGGTCGCGACCCCGTCCACCACGGTCTCCGAGGTGTTCCGCTGCGTGGTGCCGGCCGCCGTGCAGCAGGAACGCGCCGCCGCCGAGCAGGACGAGTGCCGGCCCGGTGATCCCGAGGCCCCGGCCTACGCCGCCGGACTGCAGCCGGGGGACACCATCACGGCGTTCGACGGCGCGCCCGTGGAGGGCTGGGACGAGCTCTCGGCCGCGATCCGGGACCGGGCCGGCCAGCCCACGGCCATCGCCTGGGAGCGCGAGGGCGCCGCGATGAGCGGGACCATCACCCCCCGACTGACCGAGCGGCCGGTCACCGACGACCTCGGCCGCGTGGTGCACGAGCCGGACGGCGGCGTGCGGACCGAGGAGGTCGGCTTCATCGGGATGGGCTCGCAGGTCGAGAACGTCCCGGCACCCGTCTCGGCCGCCTTCCCGGTGCTGGGACAGCAGGTGCGGGCCACCGCCGAGGTCGTGGTGGTGCTGCCCGTCAAGCTCTGGGAGACCGCCGTGGCGGTGTTCGGACCCGAGGAGCGCGACCCCAACGGGCCGATGTCCGTGGTGGGCGTCGGCCGGATCGCCGGGGAGGCCGCGGCCCTGCCCGAGGTCCCGGTGCAGGACAAGGCCTCGATGCTGCTGTCCCTGGTGGCCGGCGTCAACGTGGCCCTGATGGTGTTCAACCTGATCCCGCTGCTGCCCCTGGACGGCGGGCACGTGGCCGGGGCCCTGTGGGAGGCGCTGCGCCGCGGTTGGGCGCGGCTGACCCGGAGGCGGGACCCGGGCCCGTTCGACATCGCCCGGCTGCTGCCGCTGACCTACGTGGTCGGCATCGCCCTGCTGGGCATGGGCGTCCTGCTGATCATCGCGGACATCGTGGATCCGATCCGGATCTTCTGAGCCCTCCTGCCCTAGGGTGGGGGGCATGGAGAAGATCTTCGCCGTCCAGTACAACTACGTCACCGGCCTGGGGGAACAGCGCGACACCCACCGCGCCGCCCACCGCGAGTTCCTCACCTCCCTGGGCCCGGCCATGGTGGCGGCCGGCGCCTACGTGGACGATCCCTCCGCCGCGCTGCTGCTGGTCCGGGCCGAGTCCCAGGAGGCCGTGCGGGACATGCTCGACGGCGACCCGTTCAAGAAGCAGGGCCTGATCCACTCCACCGAGGTCCGCGAGTGGTCCTGCGCCGTGGGGGAGCGGGCCGCCGCGATCCGGGGCGACGAGTCCTGA
>DATBUG010000179.1:0-1635 GCA_036516315.1 Citricoccus sp. | reverse complement strand
CCCCGCGCGGGGCGGCCAGCGCGCGGGCCCCGGCCCGCTCGGCCCAGTCCTGCAGTCCGGTCACCGGATCCGGGGCAGGCGGCTCCCCGCCCGGGCCGGCGTCGGCCCGCACGGCGCGCACGGGACCGTCCAGCGGCAGGTCGAACCGGGCCGCGCCCCCGTGCAGCTGGGTACGGTCGAGCACGCCCACCACGGCGTCGCGGATCCACTGCGTGCGGCGGGAGGAGTCCGCCACGGCCTGGGCGACGGAACGGTCCCGGTAGACGAGGACCGCCTGGGTGGTGAAGGCGTCCCCCAGCGACCACAGCAGGGTGCTGAAGGCCAGGGCGGTGTCGGCCGGCACGCCGTGGGCCGGGGCCAGCTCCAGCAGGTGGCGCAGGATCACGGACATGGACACGCGGAATCCGGCCAGCACGCTGACGATGGACACGCCCTGGCCCATCCGCTCCTCCATGAGCGTGCGGGGCTCGTCGATCTGGTCCGGGTCCGGGGCGCGGCCGTCCAGGATGGTGCGGATGCTCAAGGCCCGGTTGCGCCGGGCCGAGGCCAGCAGCGACTCGGTGGGCACGTCCTCGTACCCGGGCAGGGACTCGCGCAGGACGCGGACGGTCTCGGCGAGGATGGCGTCGTCGGCCTCGAGGGCGTCGGCGAGCGCCCGCACGGAGGTGGGGTCCACGGCGGTGGTCAGGCCCCGGTCCCGCGCGCCGCCTCAGCCTCGGCCAGTGCCGCCAGCCGGTCCAGCGAGGCGCGCAGGCTCTCCTCGGTGGTGGCCAGCGCGCGCGGGAAGCGGGACTTGTCGCTCAGTTGCGTCCAGTCGTAGGTGTGGCGCACGGTCGTGGCCCCGTCCCCGGCCGGGGTCAGTTCCCAGCGCCAGCGGTGGCCGCGGGGCTGCTCCCCGGTCGGGGCGGGCAGCCAGGCGATGAGCCGGCCCTCGGCGAACTCCACCACGTGGTTCTCGCGGCCCTGGCCGTTGGTCAGGTCCATGGTGAACACGTCGCCGGTGGCGCGGACCCGCTGGCCGGTGGCAGCGGTGGCCAGGTTGTCGTTGCCGTCCCACTCGGGCTGGCGGGCCGGGTCGGCGATCAGCTCGAAGATCACCTCGGCCGGGGCCTGCACGGTGCGCTCGGCGGTCACGATGCGGTCGGAGACAGGGGGCAGGGAAGCGTCCATGGCTCCAGTCTGGCACCGACGGCGGCCGCCGTGGCCTGCGGGACGCCCGGTGTCACGCGCCGGTGGGCGGACGGGACCGTCCGGCCGCCGGGATCAGGAGGCCTGGCGGGCGCCGGCGCGCCAGCGGATGCCGGCGTCGATGAACCCGTCGATCGCGCCGTCGAAGACCGACGAGGGGTTGCCCTCCTCGTGGTTGGTGCGCAGGTCCTTGACCATCTGGTACGGGTTGAGCACGTAGGAGCGCATCTGGTCTCCCCAGGAGGCCTTGACGTCCCCGGCCATCTCCTTGCGCTTGGCGTCCTCCTGTTCCTTGCGCAGCAGCAGCAGGCGGGACTGCATCACGCGCAGCGCGGCCGCGCGGTTCTGGATCTGGGACTTCTCGTTCTGCATGGACACCACGATCCCGGTGGGGATGTGCGTCATGCGCACGGCGGAGTCGGTGGTGTTCACGGACTGCCCGCCCGG
>DATBUG010000178.1:0-4163 GCA_036516315.1 Citricoccus sp. | reverse complement strand
GCGAAGGCCCCCGTGCCCATGGAACACGGGCTGTGGGTCCTCGACGTGGACGTCAGCGCCGACGGCCGCCTGATCGCCTCGGCCGGGGTGGAGAAGTCCGTGCGGCTCTGGGACGCCGAGACGGACCGGCCCGTGGGTGCTCCGATGACCGGTCACGAGGGTGCCGTCCACGGGGTGGCGTTCTCCCCGGACGGCCGGTCGCTCGCCACGGCCAGCGCGGACGAGACCGTGCGGCTGTGGGACGTGGCCACCCGCACGCCGTCGGGGAACCCGCTGACCGGGCACTAGGGGGAGGTGCAGGCCGTGGCCTTCTCCCCGGACGGCCGCCTGGTGGCCTCGGCGGGCGCGGACGGGACCGTGCGGCTGTGGGACGCCGGGTCCGGGCGCGCCGCGGGCGAACCGCTGACCGGGCACGAGGGCCCGGTGCTGGACCTGGCGTTCTCCCCGGACGGCCGCCGGATCGCCTCGGTGGGCGAGGACAAGACCGTGCGCCTCTGGGATCCCGGGACCCGCCGGCAGCAGGGGCCGGCTCTCACCGGACACGAGGCCTATGCGCGCAGCGTCGCCTTCAGCCCCGATGGACGGCGTCTCGCCTCCGGGGGCGATGACTGGCAGGTGCGCCTGTGGGACACCGGGAGCGGGGCGGCGATCGGCAATCCGCTGATCGGTCACTGGGACGTGGTGGACGGACTGGCGTTCACCCCGGACAACTCGACCGTGGTCTCCGGCAGCTGGGACCGCCACCTGCGGACCTGGCCGGTGCCACCGGACCCCTCCGGGGCCCTGTGCTCGAAGCTGACCCGGAACCTGAGCCACGACGAGTGGGAGGAATCCGTCTCCCGCACCGTGGACTACATCGCGACCTGCCCGGGACTGCCCGTCCCAGGCGCCGCGGGCGGAGGAGGCTGAGACACATGAGGATCCAGGACCGGACCCGCGACGACCACTTCCGCAGCGACGGCCGGCCCAAGCGCATCCTGGCCCTGGACGGCGGGGGCCTGCGGGGCATCCTGACCCTGGGGATCCTGGAGCGGATCGAGGGCCTGCTGCGTGAACGGCACGGCGGGGACCCGGACTTCCGGCTGTGCCACTACTTCGACCTGATGGCCGGGACCTCCACCGGCTCGATCATCGCCGCCGCCCTCGCCCAGGGATGGAGCGTGGCCCGGTTGCGGGACCAGTACCTCGCGCTGGGGCAGCGGGTGTTCAGCAGGAATCCGCTCCGGCAGGGACTCTTCCGGCCGAGGTATGACAAGCGGGCGCTGAACGAGGAACTGCGGGAGGTCCTCGGGGCCGAGACGACGCTGGACAGCCCGAGGCTGCTGACCGGTCTGCTGGTGGTGACCAAGCGCCTGGACACCGGCAGCGTCTGGCCGCTCGGGAACAACCCGCGGGGCAGGTACTTCGCCACGGACGTCGAGGGGAGCACCCGCAATGCCGACTACCTGTTGTGGCAGGTGGTGCGCGCCTCCACGGCGGCGCCGTCCTTCTTCGAACCGGAGTCCATCACCATCTCCGCGACCGCGGACCACCGGCCGGTGGTGGGCCACTTCGTCGACGGCGGGGTCAGCCCGTTCAACGACCCGTCCCTGCTGGCGTTCCTGTACGCGACGCTGGACGGGTACGGCGTCGGGTGGCCGACGGGCGCTGACCGGTTGCTGCTCGTCTCGGTCGGCACCGGCCGGAAGGACCCGGCGGAACGGAGGTCCAGCATCGCGATCGGTCATGCGGTGCGTGCCCTGGCCTCGGTCATGCAGGACTGCGCGGCCCAGCAGCGGGCGCTGCTGCAGTGGATGTCGCAGAGTCCCACGGCGGGGGTGATCGACCGGGAACTGGGCGACCTGCGCGGGGACCTCGTCCCGGGGGGCCCGCTGCTGAGCTACCTGCGCTACGACGTGGACCTGCGGCGGGAGGGCGTCACCGCGCTGGACGGGTCCGTGGCCGCCTCAGGCCGGCTGGAGTCCCTGGCCCGTTTCGACGTCCCCGGCAACATGCCCCTCCTGCACCGGCTCGGCGTCCTGGCCGGGCAGCGCGATGTCGATCCCGGCCATTTCAGTCCGGTGTTCGACGTCCTGCCGGGACCGCAGGTGACGACTCCATGAACGGCCGCCGGCGGTACCGCCCGCGGCCGGGCCGCTCGGTCGTCGCCATCCCCCTGGACCTGGACATGCCCGGGTTCACGTATCGCAAGTGGGGCGCGGAGCAGTACGGCAAGGCCGGGGACTGGCTCGTGGCGGACGAGGGCGACGTCCGCACCGTGGACGCGGACGTCTTCGCGGCCACCTACCGCAGGACCGGCCCCGGGCGGTACCGGAAGGTCACCCCGGTGTGGGCCGAGAGGGCCGAGCAGGCGGGCAGCGTCGGCACCAAGGAGGGCCGGACCCACGTCCGTCCGGGGGACTACGTGGTGTCCAACGACCCGGCGGGCACGGACGCCTACGCGATGAGCGCGGAGGAGTTCGAGTCCCGGTACGAACCGGACGAACCCGAATACTAGGTCCTCCACGGCAGAGGCCCCCGTCCCGCCGAGCGGGACGAGGGCCTCCTCGTGCAGCTCCCCCGACTGGACTCGAACCAGTAACCCTTCGATTAACAGTCGAATGCTCTGCCAATTGAGCTACGGGGGACCGTTGACCTGCGAGCCACCCCGAAGGGCGGTCTGCCGGACAGCGGGTTCCACTGTACCCGAAGTCCCGCCCGGGGCGAAATCGGGAACGTCAGGGGGACTTCGCTAGAGTCCAGAGCGTGCCCGATGCCCCCTTGTCACCGTTGCGTCGATGGTTGCTGCTGGCCACGGTGAGTGCCGGGGTACTGCTGATCACCCTGGACAACACCATCCTCTACACGGCATTGCCGACCCTGAGCGAGGAGCTCGGCGCCTCGGCCGCGGAGTCGTTGTGGATCCTCAACGCCTACCCGCTGGTGATGTGCGGGCTGCTGCTCGGGGCCGGGACGCTGGGGGACCGGTTCGGCCACCGGCGGATGTTCACGGTGGGTCTCGTCGTGTTCGGTGCCGCCTCGGCGCTGGCCGCGTTCGCCCCGGCCGTCGGGGTGCTCATCGCCGCCCGCGCCCTGCTGGCCGTCGGGGCGGCCTGCATGATGCCGGCCACCCTGGCCCTGATCCGCATCGGCTTCGACGACGTGCGCGAGCGCAACCTCGCCGTGGCCGTGTGGGGCGCCATCTCCGTGGTGGCCGCGGCCCTGGGGCCGATCGTCGGTGGCCTGTTGCTGGAGGCGTTCTGGTGGGGATCGGTCTTCCTCATCAACGTACCGGTGGTGCTGGCCGCGCTCGTGCTCACCCCCTGGGTGGCGCCGCGGGCCCGTCCGGACCGGAGCACCCGGTGGGACGCACCCTCCTCGGTGTACGCGATGCTCACCCTCAGTGGTGCCGTGTTCGCCATCAAGGAGGCCACGGGGCCGGACCCGTCCTGGCCGATGCTGGCGGTGGCCACAGCGGTGGCCGTCGCCGGTGGGTGGGCCTTCGCGCGGCGGCAGCGCCGGCTGGCCGCCCCCGTGCTGGACTTCGGCGTATTCCGGAACCGGGCCTTCAGCGCCGGGGTCATCGCCGCGGCGTGCAGCATGTTCGTCATCGGAGGGGTCCAGCTGGTCACCACCCAGCGCTACCAACTCGTGGCCGGCTTCTCCCCGCTGCAGTCGGGCGTGCTGGTGGCCGTGGTGGCCCTGGGCTCGCTGCCGGCCTCGCTGATCGGGGGCGCGACCCTGCACCGGCTGGGCCTGCGGGTGCTGGTCTCCGGCGGCCTGGCCCTGGCCGCCGTCGGGCTGGTGGCCTCTCGGGTGGGCGGCGTGGACCGTTTCGGGCTGTTCATCGCCGGGCTGGTCGTCACCGGTGCCGGGCTGGGGCTGACCATGTCCGTGGCCTCCACGGCCATCATCGGCAACGTGCCCGCGCGGCAGGCGGGCATGGCCTCCTCGGTGGAGGAGGTCTCCTACGAGTTCGGCAACCTGCTCGCCGTGGCCCTGCTGGGCAGCCTGGCCACCGGCCTGTACACGCGCCTCGTGCGCCTGCCCGACGACGCCCCCGCCGAAGCCGCGGAGGGGCTGTCCGCCGCAGTCCAGGCCGCGGCGGGTGACCCGGCAGTGCTGGCCGCCGCGGGCGCGGCGTACGACGCCGCCTTCCTGGCGATCCTGGCGGTGGTGGCGGT
>DATBUG010000177.1:0-2019 GCA_036516315.1 Citricoccus sp. | reverse complement strand
GAGACCCTGGCCCTGGGGGTGAACATGCCCGCCCGCACCGTGGTGATCGAGAAGCTGGAGAAGTTCAACGGCGAGGCCCACGTGAACATCACCGCGGGGGAGTACACCCAGCTGACCGGCCGTGCCGGGCGGCGGGGGATCGACGTCGAGGGGCATGCGGTGGTGCTGTGGCGGCCGGGGCTGGACCCGGCGGCGGTGGCCGGCCTCGCCTCCCGGCGCACCTACCCGCTGAACTCCTCCTTCCGGCCCACCTACAACATGTCCGTCAACCTCATCGCCCAGTTCGGCCTGGAGCGCTCCCGCGCGATCCTGGAGTCCTCCTTCGCGCAGTTCCAGGCCGACCGCTCCGTGGTCGGCCTGGCCCGGGAGGTGCGCAGCCGCAAGGAGGCCCTGGCCGGGTACGAGAAGTCCATGACCTGCCACCTGGGCGACTTCACGGAGTACGCCCGGTTGCGCAAGGAGCTCTCCGAGGCGGAGAAGGACGCCTCCAAGGGCCGGAACCGCGCCCGCGTCCGCGCGGTCAAGGAGTCGCTGGCCACCCTCATGCCCGGTGATGTCATCGAGGTGCCGGGGCCGCGGCGGCTGGGGACCGCCGTCGTGGTGTTCCCGGCCGGCAACCCCTCCAACCCGCGCGTGGGCGTCATCACCGAGCAGGCCCAGCTGCGCCGGATCTCCACGGAAGACCTCGACGCCCCCGTGGACCCGGTGGCCGGGGCCCGGCTGCCGCAGAACATCCAGGTCAAGACCCCCACGCAGCGCAAGGACATCGCCGCCGCGATGCGCGCGGCGCTCCGCGAGCACCGTCCGGCCCCCGGAGGCCGGACCGCGACCGGCTTCCGGTTCCGGGACGAGGGGGCGGCAGAACGCGTCGACGAGCTGCGCCGGCAGCTGGAACGGCACCCGTGCCACGGATGCCGGGACCGGGAGCAGCACGCCCGCTGGGCCGAGCGCTGGTGGAAGCTGCGCAAGGAGGTGGACCAGCTCTCCGATCGCATCGCCGGACGCACCAACACCATCGCCCGCGAGTTCGACCGTCTCGTGGGTCTGCTGACCACCTATGGCTACGTCGAGGACACCGACCAGACGCCGGGCGTCACCGACTCCGGCCAGACGCTGCGGCGCATCTACGGCGAACGGGACCTGCTGACCTCGCTGCTGCTCGAGGACGGCCTGGCCCGGGAGCTCGACCCGGAGGAACTGGCCGGGTTCGCGGCCCTGCTGGTCTACCAGGCCAAGGGCGAGGAGACCGTCGGGATCCCGCAGATGCCCACCGCGCGCCTCCAGGAGGTGCTGGACCGCACCGGTGAGCACTGGTACGAGCTGCAGCTCGCCGAGCGCAGTGCCCGGCTGGAGCCGACGCCCGAGCCGGACGCCGGACTGGTGTGGCCCATCCACCGGTGGGCCCGCGGACGCAACCTGCGGGAGGCGCTCAAGGGCACCGACCTGGCGGCCGGGGACTTCGTCCGCTGGGCCCGGCAGGTCATCGACCTGCTGGACCAGATCTCCAAGGTGCCCGGTCACCCGGGGCTGCCCCGGCAGTGTCAGCGTGCCGTGGATCTCGTCCGTCGCGGCGTGGTGGCCTACTCCAGTGTCGATACGCTGGACGAATGACCACTCTCTACGTCAACGGCACCATCCACTCCACGTCGGACCCCTACGCCACGGCCCTGCTCGTGGACTCCGGGTCCGTCGCCTGGGTCGGCGCCGACGACACGGCCGAGCAGATGCTCCGGCGCAGCGGCGACGGCTGGCAGGTGGTGGACCTCGACGGCGCCCTGGTGGTCCCGGCGTTCGTGGACTCACTGACCGGCGCGGCCGGTGCCGGGGCTCCCGCCGCCCACGGGGTGTTCCTGCCCGTGTCCGTCACTGGCTACGCCGGCGGTGCTGACGGGGCCGCAGAGGCCGCACAGGACGCGGACGCCGGGGTGGTGCGGTATGTCCGGACCGGCCCCGCGACGGTGCCGGCCTCCGCCGACGACGCCCTGACGGCCCGGGGCGGACAGGCCGGCCTGGCCGCCG
>DATBUG010000176.1:0-1630 GCA_036516315.1 Citricoccus sp. | reverse complement strand
CCTGCCGAGGGCAGGTACCGGCCCTGAGGTGTTCCCGGGCGCCGTGCTGGTCCGGATCAGCCGGTCCGGATCAGCCGGCCGCGTGGCTCCCGCCGCGGCGCTCCCCCGGTTCGGACCCGGTGCCGGCCCCGTCAGCGGGGTCCTCCTCCGCGCGGTCGACGACGCTCTCGCCCTCCGCCGGGGCCCAGTCCCGGTCCCGCCCGTCGCGGGCATCGTCCCGGGCATCGCCGCGGGAACCAGTCTTCTGCTCCTCAGTCTGTGCTTCACGGGGCTGTGCCCCACCAGTCTGCGCCCCACCAGTCTGCGCCACACCAGTCTGCGCCTCACCGGTCTCTGCCTCACCGGCCGCCTGGTCCGCCGGCACGGGCGCGGCGTGCCGGCCCTGGCCCTGTTCGGTGTCCGAGCGGTCCGGGCCGGCGTCCTTGCCTACCCGGCGCACGCTGTCCGCGTCCGGGGCACGGCCGTCCTCGCCCCCGCCCCCGCCCGGGGTCCCCGGAGTGGCGGCACGGGCGCCCGCAGCGGTCCCCGCGGCCGCTGACCTCGTCGCGCCCTCCGTCCGGGATCCGGCGTCGGTCCGGGCGTCAGCCCCGGAAGCGGATCCGGCATCGGTCCGGTCCTGCCCGGACAGCGCCTCGCGCGGATCCGTGCCGTCCCGGCGCTTGCCCTCGCGGTCGGTGTGCACGGAGGGGTCCTTCCGGTCCGCCTCCCGCAGCTGGGCGTCCAGCGCGCTCTCGGCTGATTCGGCCTCCTGGCGCCGCTCCTCCGCCTCGGCCTTCTTCCGCCGCGCCTCGTCCTCGGCGGCACGGGCCTCCTGCTGGGCCGACTCCGCGGCCTGGGACTCCGCATCCACCTTCTCCTGCTGCCGGGCGGCCTGCTCGCGGAGCCGCTCCGCCTCGCGGCGGTCGGCCTCCCGCTTCTTCGCGCGGCGCCGGTTTCCCACGACCACCGCGATGACCACGAGGAGCAGGAGGACGACGAGCGCGATGATGAGCCAGAGGATCTGCTGGTCGGTCATGACGTATCCTTTGCAGTTGCCGGGCGACGCCGGGCCGTTCACCTCCGGCGTCCGCCACCGGGGGCGGGGCCCCGGCGAGCTCTTGGGGCCACTGTGCCACAGCTGCCCCGCCAACCCCATGGCTGGGCGCTTTCCGGCCGCGTCCACACCACGTGCCGCAGCATGACACGGTGGTGTACATCACTATCTTGATAGTTATATGATCCGGGCATGAGCGCTTCTTCCTCGACCGCGTCCCAGACCACCAAGATGGTGCTGACCCTGTCCTGCACCAACTCCCGCGGCATCGTACACTCCGTCTCCGGGGCCCTGCTGTCCATGGACGGCGACATCACCGAGTCCAAGCAGTTCGACTCCCCCGAGTCCGGCAGTTTCTTCATGCGCGTGGAGTTCACCACCCCCCGGCCCCTGGAGGACGTGCGTCAGGCCCTGGCCCCGGTGGAGGAGGAGTTCGGGATGCAGATCGGGCTGTGGGAGGCCTCGCGCAAGACCCGGACCCTGGTGATGTGCTCCAAGGACGGACGCACCCTCAACGACCTGCTCTTCCAGCAACGCGCCGGCACCCTGCCCATCGAGATCCCGGTCATCGTCTCCAACCACCTCGAACTGCAACCG
>DATBUG010000175.1:0-7784 GCA_036516315.1 Citricoccus sp. | reverse complement strand
GATCTCGTAGGTGCGGCGCCCCAACAGCAGGTCGAAGGGGTGCGCGAACGTCCGGTCCAGCCAGGACCCCACCGAGGCGTCGACCAGCGGTTCCGTCCAGCCGCCGTGGGCGAACCCGCCGCTGCGGTCCTCGTCCGGGCCGCCGGGGGCCTGCATGACCCCGTCCAGGGACACGAAGGTGCTGGAGATGATCCGTCTCATGAGGAAAGTGAACCCCAGCGTCCCGCCGCCGGCGACTCCGATCCTGCGCCCTCTCCCCCGGTGGGCGCCGGGGGTGCTGGGGAATGGTGCCGGATCGGACGGCAGGAATCGACGACTGACATCCGGCCGGGGACTGCCTACGCTGCTGCCATGAGCATTCCCGAGGCGGTGTGGAACCGCGCCCTTGACTTCGACGCCCTGCCCGAGGCCACCTCCCCCGGGGACATCGCCCTGCGCGACGTCCTGACCTTCCACGCGGCCGTGCAGAACGGCGGCCTCGTCAACGCGATCGAGATGCACCTGGACGACGACGAGTTCCCGCTGGCCCGGGTGATCTCCGGGTACGAGTACCTCGGCCTGGACGACGTGGCGGAGACCATCACCGAGGCGCAGGGCCGGTTCGTGGCCGCCGACGACGACGAGGAGGCCCTCGAGGCCCTCGAGCTCGAGGTCGACCCGATGTACGAGGTGGAGGACGAGGACCTCACGCAGGCCCTGGAGGGCCGGTTACGGAAGGTGCCCGAGGACTTCGACCCGGCGCACTGACCAGGTGGGGCACAACGCGGACCAGTACGACCATCACCACCAGTTCGACGAGCGTCTGGGTCACGACCACGAGCGGGACCAGTCCGAAGCGCGGTCCCAGGGCCGCGGGCACCGCCAGGACCAGCGGCAGCACCACCAGGGAGTTGCGGGTGACCCCACTGAACACCACCGCCCGGCGCCCCGCCCCGTCCAGTCCGGCGATCCTGCCGGCAGCCAGGCCCGCCACCACCATCACCAGGGCGAAGAGCACGTAGAGGGGCACCACGGCGAGCAGGCCACCGAGGTGGTGGCCGACGTCGTACGCCTGGGAGGCGACCACCACGGCCAGGGTGGCCATCATCAGCGGGACCATCCCGGCGGACGCCACCCGGTCCAGGGTGCGCGCCCACGCCCACCGGCCGGCGGCGGCCTGCGTGAGCCAGGCCGCCGCGAGCGGCACGACGATCAGCACCACGAAGGCCTCGCGGAAGGGCGCGGGATCGAGCCCCGAGGCGAACCGCTCCCCGGCCAGCAGCCACAGGTATCCGGGCAGCAGCACCATCTGGGCCAGCATCAGCAACGGCGTGGCGGCCAGCAGCCTCTCCTGTGCACCGCCGGCCAGTCCGGTGAAGGCCAGCACATAGTCCACGCAGGGGGTCAGTAGCACGAACAGCACGCCCAGCGCGAGGACCTCGTCCCGGGCCACCAGGCGGGACAGGACGAAGGCCACGGCCGGGACCACCGCGAAGTTCAGCACCAGCACGGTGAGCAGGAACCGGACGTGGCGCACCGCCGTGCCCAGGCGCCGGAACGGCACGGAGAGGAAGGTGGCGTAGAGCAAGAGCCCCAGCACCGGGGTGACGGCCGCCCCCGCCGGACGGGCCACCGCGGGCACGAGCAGTCCGACGGCGGCCCCGGCGCCGAGGGCGGCCAGGTACAGCGCCACCTGGTGGCGCTCCATCCGCTCGACCACGGTCACCGCGTGCGCGTCCCGGCCCCGGCGTGCCGGAGAGGGGTGGTCAGGCGTCGATGACCACGGCCGTGATCAGCGGGGCGCGGCGGTAGGCCCGGTCCAGGTGCCGGCCCACCGTGTCCACGATCAGCTTCTCGAGCTGGTCCAGGTCGTCGATCCCGGACACGTGGGGCTTGGCGAGGGCGTCCTTGACCCTCTTCGCCGCGGTGTCGAAGATCTGGGGGTCCTGGATGAAGCCCTTGGTGATGAACTCCAGGGGCTCGGCCAGCGTGTTGGTGTCCGGGTTGACGATGGCCACCACGGTCACCGCACCGCCCTCCTGCAGCAGCCGGCGCTCGACGAGCGTCTCCTCGGTGACCTTGCCGACGGTGTGCCCGTCCACGTACACCAGGCCGGCCTCGACCTGTCCGGTGACCCGGGCCTGGCCCTTGACCAGGTCCACGGTGGAGCCGTCCTTGACGATCAGCACCCGCTCGGCGGGCACCCCGGTCCGCACGGCCAGCTCGGCGTTCGCGTGCAGGTGCGAGGACTCACCGTGCACGGGCATCACGTGCTTGGGGCGCACGATGTTGTAGCAGTAGACGAGTTCCCCGGCCGAGGCGTGGCCGGAGACGTGCACCTTGGCGTTGCCCTTGTGCACGACCTTCACGCCGAGGTCGGTGAACTTGTTGATGATGCCGTAGATCGCGTTCTCGTTGCCCGGCACCATGGAGCTGGCCATCAGGACGGTGTCCCCGGCGCCGAGCTTGATCTGGTGGGTGCCGGAGGCCATGCGGGACAGTGCCGCCATGGGCTCGCCCTGCGAGCCGGTGCACACCAGGGCGATCTTGTCATCCGGCATGGACTGCAGCTTCTTGAAGTCCACCACCAGCCCGCGCGGGATCTTCAGGTAGCCCAGGTCCCGGGCGATGCCCATGTTCTTGACCATGGACCGTCCCACGAACGCGACCTTGCGACCGTGCGCGTGGGCGGCGTCCAGGACCTGCTGGATCCGGTGGACGTGGCTGGCGAAGCTGGAGACGATGACGCGCTTCTGCGCGGTGGCGAAGACCTGGTCGATCGCCGGGGTCAGGTCCCGCTCGGAGATGGTGAATCCGGGGACCTCGGCGTTGGTGGAGTCGGTGAGGAACAGGTCCACGCCCTCCTCCCCCAGCCGGGCGAAGTGGCGCAGGTCCGTGATGCGGTCGTCCAGGGGGAACTGGTCCATCTTGAAGTCGCCGGTGTGCAGGACCAGCCCGGCCTTGGTGCGGATCGCCACGGCGAGGCTGTCCGGGATCGAGTGGTTGACGGCCACGAACTCGAGCTCGAAGGGGCCGGCCTGGTGCTTGTCCTCGGCCTCCACGTGCACGGTCTTGGGCGTGATCTTGTGCTCGGTCAGCTTGGCCGAGATGAACGCCAGGGTGAGCTCCGAGCCGATCAGCGGGATGTCCGGGCGTTCCTTGAGCAGATACGGGACACCGCCGATGTGGTCCTCGTGCCCGTGGGTCAGCACGATGCCCACGATGTCCTTGAGGCGGTTCCGGATCGAGCTGAAGTCCGGGAGGATCACGTCGATGCCCGGCTGGTGCTCCTCGGGGAACAGCACGCCGCAGTCGACGACCAGCAGCTTGCCCTCGTGCTCGAAGACCGTCATGTTGCGGCCGATCTCCCCCAGGCCTCCCAGCGGGGTGATCCTCAGCCCACCGGAGGGCAGGGACGAGGAGGACTTGGACTTACGGGAAGTACGGGGCAACAGATCACGCTTTCGTCGTCAGGGGCACACCGGGACGGCGCACCGGGGCGGATGGTGCTTCCGGGCCGGGACCGCCTCGTGGCGGCCGGCACCGCGTGGACCTCCCCTTAATGTACCCTCCCGACGGTAAAGCAGGCCCCTTCCGGCACCGGACCCCCAGTAGGATGTGGGTTCCATCACCGCAATGCCGCCGGCCAGGTGCCCTCGCCCCGGGCGGCCCCGTCCACGGAGGTTGTCCATGGTCCCATCCGCGTACTCCCGGCGCACCGTCCTCGGCGGGCTGGGTGCCCTGGCCCTGGGCGGCCTCGTGGGATGTGGCAACGGCACCGGCTCCACCGGCGCCCCGGACTCGGGCTCCGGGGCGCGTGAGGCGGTCACCTACCAGCTGTCCTGGACGCACTCGGTCCAGTTCGGCGGCACCTACCTGGCCCGGGAACGCGGCCTCTTCGAGGACCTCGGCCTGGACGTCACCCTGGCCGCCGGCGGGCCCAACGTGGCCGGTGACGCCAACACGGTCAGCGGCGCGGCCCTGATGAACGTCTCCGTGGCGGACGGCGTGGCCCGGTCCACCGCGGAGGGAGCCGACCTGGTGATCATCGGCGCCCAGTACCAGAAGAGCCCCGTGACGATCCTGTCCCTCGCGGACGCCCCGCTGACGACGCCCCAGGACCTGGTCGGCCGGAAGATCGGCGTGGCCGGGACGGACACCCCGGGTCTGGAGGCATTCCTGTCCATCAACAACCTGGACCGGGACCAGATGGAGTTCGTCCCCAGCCAGTACGATCCGGCCGTGCTGACCGCAGGGCAGGTCGACGGGCTCTACTGCTTCTACAACGACCTGCCGGTGGCCCTGGCCGTCCAGGGCATCGAGGGCCATTCGATGCTGCTGGCCGACCACGGGTACGACCCCATGAGCCAGACGTACACGGTGCTGCGCTCCAGCCTGGAGGACGAGGCCACGCGGGACCGGATCGTGCGCCTGCTGCGGGGGGACGTGCGCGGCTGGCAGCTCTACCGCGAGGACCCGCAGGCCGCGGCCGAGCTGACCGTCGAGACCTACCCGGACGCCGGGCTGGACCTGCCCACCCAGCGCAAGCAGGCCGAGGTGCAACTGGACCTCATGTTCTCCGAGGCGACCGAGGAGCACGGCTTCGGCTGGTTCACCGACGAGCAGGTGCAGCAGAACCTGGAGCTGCTCGGGGTGCTCGGCATCGAGGGCGCCACCGAGGCCCTCTGGGACCGGAGCATCCTCGACGAGGTGTACCAGGACGGACCGACGGCATGACCACGGCCCCGGAGGTCGTGTGCACGGCGGTCGCCAAGCGGTTCCCGGCGGCGGACGGGCCCCTGACGGTGCTGCAGCCGCTCGAGCTGACCCTCGAGGCCGGGACCGTCACCGCCCTCGTGGGCCCCTCGGGGTGCGGCAAGTCCACGCTGCTGCGGATCATCGCCGGCCTGGAACAGCCCGACGCCGGCGGGTCGGTACGCATCGACGGCGACGACCCGCTGGCCGTGCGACGGCGCGGTGAGATGGCGATCGCCTTCCAGGACGCCTCGCTGCTGCCGTGGCGGACCGCGGCGGGCAACGTGGCCCTGGCTCAGCGCCTGGCCCGCCAGCGCGTCGACCACGCCAAGGTGCGCCGGCTGCTGGGACTGGTGGGCCTGGCCGGCTTCGAGCACGCCCGGCCGGCCCAGTTGTCCGGGGGCATGCGGCAGCGGGCGGCGATCGCTCGGTGCCTGGTCACCGAACCGCGGTTGCTGCTGCTGGACGAGCCGTTCGGCGCGGTGGACGAGCTCACCCGGCGCCGGTTGAACATCGAGCTGCCGCCCCTGTGGTCCGGGGAGGTCACCACGACCCTGCTGGTCACGCACTCCATCCCCGAGGCGGTGCTGCTGGCCGACCGGGTCCTGGTCATGTCCCCCCGCCCGGGTGCGGTGATCGCCGACCTGCCGGTGGACCTGGACCGGCCCCGCCGCCTGGAGCACCTGCACACCCCGGAGTTCACCGCGCTCGTGGACCGGATCGGCGCCCTGCTCGGGGTGGACGACCCCGCCCTGGGACGGCGGTGACCGGTGGTCCTGCAGAGCACGCCGGCGGTGCTGGACTCCGGCCGGGGGCCCGCCAGACGCCGTGACGACGGCCCGGGGAACCGGACGGTGTGGCGGGGCGTGGCCCGGGCGGCCGTGGGCTGGACGCTGGTCGTCGGCCTGTGGGAGGTGCTGGGCCGGACGCTGCTGGCCGGCCGGCACCTGATCGGGGTGCCCTCCGGGATCGTCTCCACCATGGTGGAGCAGGCCGACGTCTACGGCCGGGGCCTGTGGTTCACCACGCGCGAGGCGCTCGTGGGGTACCTGGCCGGGAACCTGGCGGCCGTGCTGCTGGCCCTGGTGGTGGTCCTGCTCCCGTCCCTGGAACGCACCGTGCTCCGGCTCGCCCTGGTGGTCTACTGCCTGCCCCTGGTGGCCCTGGGCCCGTTGCTGCGGCTGGTGTTCGGCTTCGGGGACGGACCGCAGGTCACGCTGGCCGCCCTCGCCGTGTACTACCTCACCCTCGTGCCCCTGCTGGTCGGCATGCGGGCCCTGCCCCGGTCCTGGCTGGACCTCACGGCCACCTACGGCCGGGGCCGCTGGACGGCGTTGGTGACCGTCCGCGCCCGGGCCGCGCTCCCCTACCTCATGGCCGGGTTGCAGGCCTCGGTGCCCGCCGCCTTCCTGGGTGCGCTGGTCGGGGAGTTCACCGGTGCCGAGCGCGGTGTCGGCGTGCTGTCCATCCATGCGCTGCGCAGCCTGGACACCGACGGGTTGTGGGCCTTGATGATCCTCAGCGCCGTGGTGTCCATGCTCGGTTACGGACTGGTCTCGCTCGCCGCCCGGCGCCTGGCCCCGGAGCAACCGGCCGTATTGCTCGCGGCACCGGGGGCCGGTCCCGCCGGTCCGGCCTGGCGTCGCTGGCTGCGCGGAACCGGGGGCGTCGTGCTCACCGCGGTGCTGGTGCTGGCGGGCTGGTCCGTGCTGTTCCGCGCGCTGGGACTGAACCCCTACTTCGCCAAGCGCCCCGGGGACGTGTGGGAGTGGCTGGTGTCCGCACCGGCCGCGGCCGAACACCGTGCCGACCTGCTCACGGCCGCCGGCCAGACGGCCCTGGTGGCCGTCCCCGGGTATCTCGCCGGCCTGGCGTTGGGCGTGGTCCTGGCCGCCGTGTTCACCCTGTCAGGGCGCGTGCGGCGCGCCCTGACGCCCGTGGCCGTCGCCCTGCGCTGCGTACCGGTCATCGCCATCGCTCCCCTGCTGGTGGCTGCGCTGGGCCGCGGCGCCGTCGGCACGGCCGTGGTGGTGGCGCTCATGACCTTCTTCCCCACCCTCGTGTCCTGCCTGTACGGCCTGGGCCGGCTGCCCGGGCAGGTCGCGGACGTCTTCGACACCTACGCCACCCCGCGAGCGCGCGTGCTGCTGTTGGGCCGGCTGCCCGCCATGGCCCCCGCGTTCTTCGCCGCCGCGCGCATCGCCGCACCCACCGCCCTGCTGGCAGCCACCGTGGCAGAGTGGCTCGCGACGGGCACCGGGCTGGGGAACATGATGGCCGTGGACGCGGCCACCAGCCGCTACACCTCGCTGTGGTCCACGGTCGTGGTGGTCACGCTGCTGGCCCTGGCCGGGTACGCGCTCGTGGAGTCGGTCGAGCGCCGGGTCCTGGCGGTCGTGGCCCCCGAGCAGTCCCGCTGGTGAGCGCTCCCCAGACCGCGGCGGCCGTCTGGTCCCACCCCGCCTGCACGGCCCGCCCGGCGGCGGCGTCCCGCCGCCAGCGCTCCTGCAGGCGGCCGTCCGTCAGCCAGGAGCGCAGGGTGCCGGCCAGGGTTTCGACGTCACCGGGCGGAAAAACCGCCCCGGCCCGCAGCGCCTCCTGAGCGCCGGTCCCGGCGGCCACGAGGGCGGGGATGCCCCGGGCGAGGGCCTCGGCGACCACCATGCCGTAGGTCTCCGCCCGGGAGGTGTGGACCAGCAGGTCCGTGCCGTCCCACGCCTGCTCCAGTCCCGGGCCTGCCAGCGGGCCGGGAACGCAGACCCGGCCACCCAGGCCGGCCCGGTGGACACGGTCCCGCACGCGGGCGGTCAGGGCCGGATCGACCGTGTCCGGCCCCGCCAGCCGAGCGGTCCACTCGAGGTCACGGACCCGGGCCAGGGCGTCCAGGAACGTCAACGGGTCCTTGGCCTGTGTCAACCGGCCCAGCCACAACAGTCCAGCCGCAACTCCGCGGCCCAGTGCGCCCGGGGACGGTGCCGCGGGATCGGTCCCGGGGGTTGCGACGACGGCGTCCTGCCGCCCGTAGCGCGAGGCCACCTCGGCGGCGGCCC
>DATBUG010000174.1:0-3384 GCA_036516315.1 Citricoccus sp. | reverse complement strand
AGGGACGTGGTCAGCGCCGGGACGCCGACCTTCCAGTTGCCCGAGTCCGCCACCACGATGACGTCCGCGGCCAGCTTCTCGCGGTGCGCCTCGAGGAAGGCGCGGAAGGTGGGCGAGCCGGCCTCCTCCTCCCCCTCGATGAAGAAGGTGACGCCCACGCCCGTGTCGGCGCCGGCGTCGAGCAGCGCCCGGCACGCGGTCAGGTGCACCAGGATCCCGGCCTTGTCGTCGGCCGCCCCGCGGCCGAAGAGCCGGCCGTCCCGCTCGACGGCGGTGAACGGGTCGGTGTGCCACAGAGCGCGGTCGCCGACGGGCTGGACGTCGTGGTGCGCGTAGAGCAGGACCGTCGGCCGGCCCGGTGCGGCCGGCCGACGCCCGACGACGGCCGGTCCCCCGCCGTCCTCCGAGAGCACCTCCACGTCCTCCAGGCCCAGGCCGCGGACGAGTCCGGCGACGGTGTGGGCCGAGCGTTCCAGGGGTTCGCGGTCGAAGGAGTCCCAGGCGATGCCCGGGATGGCCACGAGGTCGGCGAGGGTGGAGATCGCCTCGGGCATGAGGGCGTCGACGGCGGCGGAGACGCGGGAGATCAGGTCCGGATCAGGCTGTTCTGGCATGGGGCCAGCGTAGCGACCCGGCCGGCCGGCGGCACGGCCGCCGCCTGCACCCCGGGCCGGCCGCGGCCACCTAGAATGGATGGGTGTTTGGACGCAAGAAGACCTCCGATTCCCCGGCCGCCGAGACCCCCGTGGTGCCCGTAGAGGAGGTCCGCACTGCCCATGGGCAGAAGAAGGGGCCGACTCCCACGCGCGCCGAGCGTGAGGCGGCCCGCCGCCGGCCCCTGGTCCCCGACGACCGCAAGGCCGCCCGCGCCGCCGCCCGTGAGGCCGAGGCCGCCGAGCGCCAGCGCATGCGCCTGGCCATGGAGACCGGCGACGAGCGGCACATGCCGCTGCGTGACCGGGGCCCGCAGAAGCGCTACGCCCGGGACTTCGTGGACGCGCGGACCGGCTTGGGCGAGTGGCTGATGGTGATCGTGCTGGTCTACGTCTTCCTGGCGTTCCTGCCGGCCACGCAGATGCAGTTGTGGCTGACCTTCTCCCTGTGGGCGCTCGTGCTGCTGGTGGTGCTCGAGGGAGTGCTGGTGTCCTTCCAGCTCAAGCGCCGACTGGCCGAAAAGTTCGGCGAGGTCGAGCGCGGCGTGCGCTGGTACGGCGTCATGCGGGCCATGCAGCTGCGCCGGCTGCGGCTGCCCAAGCCCCAGGTCAAGCGGGGCCAGTACCCCGCCTGAGCCCGACGGCTCACCGGGACCGGGCCAGGTCCCGGTTGATCCGGGCGGCCCAGAACGGGCCCTCGTAGAGGAACGCGGTGTACCCCTGGACCAGGTCGGCCCCCAGGTCCAGGCGTTCCTGCACGTCGGCACCGGTCGTCACCCCGCCCACGGACACGAGGGCCACCGACTCCGGCAACCCGGACCGCAGCCGGCGGAGCACCTCGAGCGAGCGTTGCCCCAGCGGCGCGCCGGACAGGCCGCCGGCCCCCATCGCCTCCACCTCTGCCGCGGGCGTGCGCAGCCCGCCCCGGCCGATGGTGGTGTTGGTGGCGATCACCCCGTCCAGGCCCAGCTCGACGGCGAGGGCCGCGACGGCGTCCACGTCCTCGTCGGCGAGGTCCGGAGCGATCTTCACCGCCAGGGGGACGTGACGCCCGGTCGTACGGTCCGCCGTCGTGCGCACCGCGGACAACAGGGGTGCCAGCGCCTCGATGTCCTGCAGCTGGCGCAGTCCCGGGGTGTTCGGCGAGGACACGTTGACCACCAGGTAGTCGGCGTGGGGGGCGAGGGTCTCTGCCGAGACGAGGTAGTCGGCGGTGGCCTCCTCGAGGGGCACGGCCTTCGTCTTGCCGATGTTCACGCCCAGCACCGGACGGCGCGCCCCGAACCGCCGCGTGAGCGTGATCCGGGTGGCCTTGAGCCGGGGGGCGACGGCCGCGGCGCCGTCGTTGTTGAACCCCATGCGGTTGATGAGCGCCCGGTCCTCGACCAGCCGGAACAGGCGCGGTGCCGGATTGCCCGGCTGGGGCCGTCCCGTGATGGTCCCCACCTCGATGTGGCCGAAGCCCAGGTCCGCCAGTGCCGTGGTGCCCAGGCCCTGCTTGTCGAAACCGGCGGCCAGTCCGAACGGCGAGGGGAAGTCCAGGCCCATCGCCCGCGTGGTGAGTGAACGCCGCGGCCGGGTGGCCCGGCGCAGCACGGCCGAGGCCCCGGTGGCCTCCGCGGCCCGGATCATGCTGAAGCCGGCGTGATGCGCCTTCTCGGCGTCCATGTCCTTGAAGACGGCGTTGAAGAAGGCCGGGTAGACCCGGGGCAGGGTAAGCGCGGAGTGGGGCATGGGTCCATCGTAGGCTGGCGGTCATGCCCACCACGCCAGTGACCCGGGACGAACCCGAGACCCCCGAGGACCCGACCCCCGCCCAGCAGCCCCTCGCCGGCGCCGGTGGCGAGCTGCTGGCCGATTCGCCCCCGGGGGTGTGGGTCCCGGACGTGCTGGAGGGCTTCGAGCGGCTGACCATTCCGCTCGAGGTGGACGAGGAGGGCCCCAACGTGGCCACGCTCGTGCGGCCCGCGCGTGCCCCGGGCACCGGCCCGGGACGCGATGCCACTCCCGTGCTGTACGTCCACGGCTGGTCCGACTACTTCTACAACGCACCGCTGGCGCGGCTCATCGAGGATCGCGGCTACGCGTTCCACGCCCTGGACCTGCGCAAGTACGGCCGGTCCCTGCGCCCGGGCCAGACCCCCGGGTGGGCCGAGTCCCTGCGGGTCTACGACGACGAGATCGGCGCCGCGCTGCGCCTCATCGCCGCCGAGCACCCACGAACGCCGGTGCTGATGGGCCACTCCACCGGCGGGCTGACGCTCTCCCTGTGGGCGGAGCGCCACCCCGGACGGGCGCGCGGGCTGGTGCTGAACAGTCCCTGGCTGGAGATGCAGGGGTCCTCGCTCGTGCGGTTGATGGCCCAGGCCGTACTGGACCCGGTGGCCCGGCTGCAGCCCAAGAGCTTCCTGAAGCTGCCCCGCGTGGACCACTACTGGCGGTCGATCTCGGACGAGGCAGACGGCGACTGGCCGCTGCACCCGGTGTGGCGGCCGCGGCACTCCTTCGAGGTGCCGAGCGGCTGGCTCCAGGCGGTGATGGCCGGACACGCGCAGGTGGCGGCGGGGTTGGGGCTGACGATCCCCGTCTACGTCATGCTCTCGGACCGCACGGTGTTCGGGACCAAGTGGGCCGAGGACATGACGGCCGCCGACGTGGTCCTGGACGTCGAGGTCCTGGCCCAGCGGGCCACCCGGCTGGGCCGCCACGTGACCGTGGTGCGCCACCCGGG
>DATBUG010000173.1:0-4624 GCA_036516315.1 Citricoccus sp. | reverse complement strand
CCCGTGCTGGCCGTCGCGGACGTCGGGGTGGCGATGGGGGCGCGCGGATCGACGGCCGCCTCGGAGACGGCCGACGTCGTGATCATCCGGGACGACATCTCCCGCTGCGCCGTGGCCGTCTCGGTGGGCCGGCGCACCCTGCGCGTGGCCCAGGAGTCGATCTGGGCCGGGATCGCGCTGTCCGTGGTGCTGATGGTGATCGCCGCGTTCGGGGTGATCCCGGCGATCGTCGGCGCGCTGTTCCAGGAGCTCGTGGACGTGGTCGCGATCGCCAACTCTCTGCGGGCGATGCGGGCCGGACGGAACGAGCTCCAGGACTTCACCGCGCTGCGAGACGACTCCGCCGAGGCCCGGGCGGAGATCACGGTCGGCTGATCCCGCGGGCGTCCCGAGGGTCAGTCGTTCCGGGCCCCGGCTTCCCGGGTCATCTGTTCGACGGTGGTGTAGGCGTCCCGGGCCAGGGCGGACCAGAACTTGATCGCCAGCTGCGGGTCGGTCTCCTCCAGGGAGGAGATCATCTGGGCCGTGAGCACCCGGGTGCTCACGGGTCCCACGGCCCGCACCGTGGTGACCTGGCGCCCGGCCTGGCCCAGCGCGATCTCGCCGAAGATCATGCCGGGGGAGAGGAAGACCTGGCGGTACCGCCGGCCCCCGGCGCCCTGGCTGGTCAGCTCCACCTGGCCGGAGGTGATGAAGTAGATCCCGCCGAAGGGCTGGCCCGCGCGCCGGATGACCTGCCCGGCGCGGAACTCACGGGTCTCCATCAGCGTGGAGAGGGTCTGGGCGTCCGCCTCGTCGAAGAGCTCCAGCAGGGGGGACCGGGCCGGCTCCTGCCGTCCGGCCGGCACCAGCTCGGGCGCGTGCCGGGAGAGCACCCGCGTCTCCAGCCACTCCACCGCCAGGGACCGGGACAGGAACAACCGGAAGGCCGGGCCCTCCACGGTGGGGTCGTGACGGCGCTGTCCGGGGTCGCCGTCGTCCTCGAACGGGTTGGGCAGGGGGTCCTCGGCGGACGCCGCGTCCTGCACCATGACCTCGGTCAGCCGGCGGTCGTCGTCCAGCAGGACCACGTCCCGGCCCTCGGCGAGGAAGACGCGCACCACCTGGGTGAGCATCCGCACGGCCGCACGCCCGAAGTCGTCCACCTTGGACACGTCCACCATGAGCGTGCGCACCGTCTCGGGCAGGGTGGTGGTGGAACGGGTGAGCGTCTCGGCCTCGGCGAAGCCGATGTCCCCGCCGATCTCCACGATCCGGCACTCGGCACCGTGCTCGTCCAGCACCTGCTGGGCCTCGGCGCTGCGCGGGACCCCGGAGGGGGCTGCGGCCAGGTCATAGGAGGCGCGGATGGTCGAGCGGCCCACCGGCGGGGCATCGCCGTAGTGCAGGCCCAGGTCGGTGGCCAGCCGCTTGATGGTCTCGGCCCCGCGCACGGACGTGCCGTGGTCGTCCAGCGGCGGGGAGAACACGCCGATACCGATCTGGCCGGGCACCACCACCATCACCCCGCCGCCCACGCCGGACTTGCTCGGCAGCCCGACCTCGATGGCCCAGGTGCCGGCGTCGTCGTACATCCCGCACGTGGACATCACGGACAGCACCCAGCGCACCGTCCGGGGGGTGAACACGCGGTCCCCGGTCACGGGGTTGACGCCCTGGTTGGCCAGCGTTGCGGCCATGACGGCCAGGTCCTGGACGGTGACCAGCACCGAACACTGCCGGAAGTAGTCCTGGACCACCGGTTCGGGATCGGATTCCAGGATGTGGAACGAGCGCAGCAGCCAGGCCAGCGCGCGGTTGCGGTGCCCGGTGCGGTCCTCGGAGCGGAACACCGCGTCGGAGACCTTCAGGTCCCGGCCGGCGGCATCGGAGAAGGTGTTGAGGATCCGGCCCATCCGGTCGCGGCCGCCGCGGCCCTTGATCAGGCCCGTCGTGGCGATGGCCCCGGCGTTGATCATCGGGTTGTCCGGACGGCCGGTGCCGGCCTGCAGGGAGATCTCGTTGAACGGGTCCCCGGAGGGCTCCACGTCGATCTTCTCCTGCACCTTCTCCGGTCCCAGGTCCTCCAGCGCCATGGCGTAGGTGAAGGCCTTGGAGATGGACTGCAGGGAGAACTTCTGCTCGGCGTCCCCGGCGGCGTAGGAGTGCCCGTCCACGGTGGTGAGGGCGACGCTGTACAGTTGCGGGTCCATGTCCGCGGTGGCGGGGATCGCCTGGTGGGGCAGCCCGGCGTCCAGGGGCCGGATCTCGTCCAGCAGTCGCTCGAGGTAGTCCTGCACCGGTGATCTCATGGCTCCCAGCCTATGCGGAGCACGGTCCCGTGCGGCGCGGTGTGTAGCGCCCGGCGGCTCAGTACCCGCCGACCGGGTCCACCAGGCCCTCCAGCGGCTGCCCCTGCACCCGCGCCGTGAGGTTCCGGGCGATGCGGGCGTCCAGCAGCGGGATGCACATCTGCGGGGTGTCCGCGGTGTGCGGGGTGATGATGCACCGGGGCTCGGCCCAGAGCGGGTGGCCCTCAGGCAACGGCTCGGGGTCGGTGACGTCCAGCCCGGCGCCATGGATGGAACCTGTGGCCAGGGCCTGGATGAGCGCGTCCGTGTCCACGAGCGTGCCGCGGGCGATGTTCACCAGCACCGCCTCCGGATCCATCAGCTCCAGCTGCCGGGCGCCGATCATGCCGCGGGTCAGGTCCGTGGCGGCGGCGGCCACCATGACCACGCCGGCGCCGGGCAGCACCTCGTCCAGGTGCTCCTGGGTGACGGTCCGGTCCGCCCCCGGGACCTCACCGGGGGTCCGGCGCACGATCGTCACGCGGGTGTCCCAGGACTTGAGCAGGCGCAGGTACTCCCGGGCGATCCCGCCACCGCCGATGACGACGCAGTCCATGCCGTTGAGGGTGCGGCCGGCCGCCGTGCCCCAGCTCGTGGCCCGCACCCGGCGCGGCAGCTCCCGCAGCAGGGCCAGCGTGAGCATCAGGGCGTGCTCGGCCACCGGCGGGGCGTAGGTGCCCTTGGCAGAGGTCCAGGTGACGTCCGTGCGGGAGCGGATCAGCGGCACATAGGGCTCGATCCCGGCGAAGGGCAACTGGACCCAGCTGATGGCCGGGTTCGCCTCCAGCGCCGCCTCGACCTGCTCGGCGGGGATCGGCTGCACCAGTACGAGCGCGGTCGCCGAACCGTCCCCGGTGGGCCGGCCCGCACTGTTGTCCACCACGGACCCACCGGCCTGCCGTGCGGCGCGCACCGGACCCTCATGGGCGTTCGCGTACGGCGTCCCGGCGCGCTGCTCGCGTGCCGGGAGGATGAGCAACCGGTCCGGGCCGGAGGACCCGGCCGGGGCGGGGGAGGACGGAGAGGGGGTCTGCGCAGTGGTCATGGCCCCATGGTGGCACGTCTTGTCAGGCCCTCCCGCGGGTCCATAGGGTCAGGTCCATGACCGATGCCGAGACGAACAACAGCCCGACCGACGTGGACCAGCTGAGCGGTGGCGACCCCACCACCAAGTTCCCCCGGGTCTCCCCGCCGAAGCAGCACCAGCCCGAGCCCGGGCTGGACGTGGAGACCGACCCGGTTCCGGACATCGGCCTGGAGACCTACCGCGGCCTGGGCCGCCTGGAGGGCCGCAAGGCCCTGGTGACCGGGGGCGACTCCGGGATCGGCGCCGCCGTCGCCGTGGCGTTCGCCCGCGAGGGGGCGGACGTGGCCATCGCCTATCTGCCGGACGAGGAACCGGACGCCCGCCGGGTGGTGCAGGCCATCGAGGACGCCGGTCGCACGGCCGCGGCCCTGCCCGGCGACCTGATGGACGCCGACTACCGCGCGGGCCTCGTGGACGCGGCGGCCGAGAAGCTCGGCGGCCTGGACATCCTGGTCAACAACGCCGGCAAGCAGGTGGTGGCCGACTCCCTCGAGGACCTCACCGACGAGCAGGTGGACGAGACCTACCAGATCAACATCAAGTCCATGTTCACCCTCTCCCGGGCGGCCCTGCGGCACATGGGCCCGGGGGCCACCATCATCAACACCACCTCGGTGCAGGCCTACGAGCCGAGCCCGAACCTGCTGGACTACGCCTCCACCAAGGCGGCCATCAACAACTTCACCAAGGGCCTGGCCCAGCAGGTCGGCGAGCGCGGGATCCGGGTCAACGCGGTGGCGCCCGGACCGGTGTGGACGGTGCTGCAGGTCAGCTCGGGCCAGCCCAAGGACAAGCTGCCCGTGTTCGGCCAGAACACCCCGCTGGGCCGGGCGGGCCAGCCCGTGGAGATGGCCCCGGCCTACGTGTTCCTGGCCTCGGCGGAGTCCAGCTACGTCAACGGGGAGACCCTCAACGCCAACGGGGGCACCCCCACGCCGTGATCACGCCTGAGCGTGCCTGAGCACGCCCTGCGCTCCCCCGGACCCGCGTCGTACGCGTCCGCGGGCCGAGGGAGCGCGGGGGTTCGCGGGAGAATGGTCGGATGGCCGCCCCTTCCGCCCCCTCCGCACCCTTTGACCTGGCCGCGCTGGGCGCAGGTCTGGTGTTCGCCCAGTCGCTGCCGCAGCTGCACCGGGTCCTGGACCAGGACGGCGTCGCCGTGGTCCAGGCCCCGCCGGGCACCGGCAAGACCACGCTGGTGCCGCCG
>DATBUG010000172.1:0-5167 GCA_036516315.1 Citricoccus sp. | reverse complement strand
GCCGGCATCGCCACCTCGGACGGCAAGCGCATCTCCGTCTACAAGGACCTCGGCCTGGTCTCCCAGGTGTTCGACGAGGCGACCCTGAACACCCTGACCGGCCACATCGCCGTCGGGCACTGCCGGTACTCCACCACCGGTGGCAACAACTGGGCCAACGCCCAGCCCACCCTGGGCGCGACGTCGGCCGGGACGGTGGCGCTGGGCCACAACGGCAACCTCGTGAACTCGGCCGAGCTGCAGCGCATGGTCCAGGAGCGCTACGGCAAGCAGACCCGGGGCGAGCTGGCCCAGGGCAACACCACGGACACCGCCCTGGTCACTGCGCTGTTGCAGGGCGAGGAGGGCTCCACCCTCGAGGAGACGGCCACCGCCCTGCTGCCGCAGATCCGCGGCGCCTTCAGCTTCGTGTTCATGGACGAGCACACCCTCTACGCCGCCCGCGACCCGCACGGGGTGCGCCCGCTGGTGCTGGGACGGCTCGAGCGCGGTTGGGTGGTGGCCTCGGAGCAGTCCGCCCTGGCCACCGTGGGCGCCGGGTTCATCCGGGAGGTCTCCCCCGGTGAGCTGATCGCGATCGACGAGGAGGGCATCCGCTCCACCCGCTTCGCCGAGCCCACCCCCGCGCACTGCGTGTTCGAGTACGTCTACCTCTCCCGCCCGGACGCCGCGATCAACGGCCGGTCCGTGTACGAGTCCCGCGGGGAGATGGGCCGGGCGCTGGCCCGGGAGAACCCGGTGGACGCCGACGTCGTCATCCCGGTCCCGGAGTCCGGCACCCCCGCGGCCGTCGGCTACGCCGAGGAGTCCGGGATCCCGTTCGGCCAGGGCTTCGTCAAGAACTCCTACGTGGGCCGGACCTTCATCCAGCCCTCCCAGACCCTGCGGCAACTGGGGATCCGGCTCAAGCTCAACGTCCAGCCGGCCGTGGTGGCCGGCAAGCGCGTGGTGGTCGTGGACGACTCGATCGTGCGCGGCAACACCCAGCGCGCGATCGTGCGGATGCTGCGGGAGGCCGGGGCCCGCGAGGTGCACGTGCGCATCTCCTCCCCGCCCGTGAAGTGGCCCTGCTTCTACGGCATCGACTTCGCCTCCCGCGCCGAGCTGATCGCCAACGGCGCCGGGGTCCAGGAGATCGCCGCCTCGATCGGCGCGGACTCGCTGCAGTACATCTCCGAGGAGGGGATGATCCAGGCCACCGCCCAGCCCCGCGAGCGGCTGTGCACCGCCTGCTTCACGGGTGACTACCCCATCCCGCTGCCCGGCGAGCACGAGCGCGGCAAGCACCTGCTGGAGCAGGCCGACGACGGCGCCGCCGCGGCGGTGGACCCGGCGGTCAATCCCGCCGACCGGCCCGGCGCCGTGGGTGAGGACCCCGGCCCCGGCGCCTCCCTGGAAGCCCTGCTGACCGAGAACGACAGGACCCCGCTGTGACCGATGCCGTGAACCCCGCCGACCGTCCCGCCGCCCCCGGCATCACCTACGCCGCCGCCGGCGTCGACGTGGAGGCCGGCGACCGGGCCGTGGAGCTGATGAAGGAGGCCGTCAAGGCCACCCACGGGCCCAGCGTGGTCGGCGGCTTCGGCGGCTTCGCGGGCCTGTACGACGTCTCGGCCCTGCTGAAGTACTCCCAGCCGCTGCTGGCCACCTCCACGGACGGCGTGGGCACCAAGGTCGCGATCGCCCAGGCCATGGACAAGCACGACACGATCGGCCTGGACCTGGTCGGCATGGTGGTCGACGACATCGTCGTCGTCGGCGCCGAGCCGCTGTTCATGACCGACTACATCGCCTGCGGCAAGGTGGTCCCGGACCGGATCGCGGACATCGTGCGCGGCATCGCCGAGGGCTGTGCCCTGGCCGGTGCGGCCTTGGTCGGCGGGGAGACCGCCGAGCACCCGGGACTGCTGGGCGTGGACGAGTACGACGTGGCCGGGGCCGTCACGGGGGTCGTCGAGGCCTCGGCGCTGCTCGGTCCCGAGCGGGTGCGTGAGGGCGACGTGGTGATCGCGATGGCCTCCTCCGGCATCCACTCCAACGGCTACTCCCTGGTCCGCCGGGTCATCAACGCCGCCGGCTGGTCCCTGGACCGCGAGGTCACGGACTTCGGGCGGACCCTGGGCGAGGAACTGCTCGAGCCCACCCGGATCTACGCCGCCGACTGCCTGGACCTGGTGCGCCACCTCAACGGGGACGCCGCCACCGGCTCCCCCGCCGCCGTGCCGACGGCCTCGGGCGACCCGGCCCTGCGCGGGTTCTCCCACGTCACCGGCGGCGGCCTGGCCGCCAACCTGGCCCGGGTCCTGCCGCAGGGCCAGATGGCCACCGTGGACCGCTCCACGTGGTCCATCCCGGCCGTCTTCGAGGTGATCGCCCAGCTGGGGCAGGTGCCGCAGGCCGACCTGGAGCGCACCCTGAACCTCGGCGTGGGCATGGTGGCCGTGGTGGCCCCCGAGGCCGCCGACGCCGCGGTGGCCCGCCTGCACTCGCGCGGGCTGTCCGCGTGGGTCGCCGGTGCGGTGGGGCCGGTGACCGACCAGGCGGCCGCGGCCGGGGAGGACTTCATGCAGGGCGCCAAGGGCGTGGACGGCGGGGCCGTCCTGCTCACCGGGGAGTACGCCCGGGCCTGAACCGTCCCGGGCGGCGCCCGTAGCGGATGGCGGAGCCGGGCGTTGAAGGGTTTAAGGGGACGTCAGAGCCGGGCGTCGAGCCAGGCCAGGGCCGGGGCCACGCGCGTGCGCCAACGGAAGTCGGCCCGGGTGTCCGCCCGGGTGGGCCCGCCGTTGATCACGGCCACCGGCTTGCCCTCCCGCACCGCGTCCAGCACGAAGCGGTAACCGCTCATCACCGCCAGGGACGTCCCGACCGCCAGCACGGACCCGGCGCGTCCGAACGCCTCCCGGGCGGCCGCCTTGCGCTCGGCGGGGACGTTCTCGCCGAAGTAGACGACGTCCGGCTTCAGCTCCTCGGACCCGCACACCCGGCAGCCCGCCATGTGGAACCGGTCCACCCACTCCTGGTCCAGGGTCACGTCCCCGTCCGGGTTGACCAGGTGGGGATCCACGCGCAGGGCCTCGAGGTACCCCGGATTGGCAGCCACCAGCCGCTCGTCGAAGTCCCGCCGGGACTCCATGGCCCCGCAGCGCAGGCACACCACCCGGTCCAGGTCCCCGTGCAGGGCCACCACGCCCGGCGCGCCGGCCGCGGCGTGCAGGCCGTCCACGTTCTGGGTCACGAGCCCGGCCAGCAGGCCGCGGCGCTGCCAGTCGGCCAGGACGTGGTGGGCGGTGTTCGGCTCGGCCGTGTCCATCTGGCGCCAGCCCACGAAGGACCGGGCCCAGTAGCGGTGCCGGGCCCGCGCGTCGTGCCGGAACTCCTGGTACGTCATCGGCCGGTGCCGGTGCAGGGAGCCGCCGGGGCCCCGGTAGTCCGGGATCCCGGAATCGGTGGAGACGCCCGCCCCGGTGATCACCAGGGGCGCGGATCCGGCGAGCAGGTCCCGGATGCCGGCCCGGGCGACCTCGGGGTCCTGCGGTGGCGCGGCGTCCTCCACCACGCGCGCGATGGAGCGCAGCGCGGCGCGGTGTCCGTCCGCGGCGGGGTGCCCGGGGCGCAAGGAGGACCCTGACGTCGCGTGGCCGGTGGCCGCCGCGGCGTCAGGGTCCTGGGGTCCTTCAGGAGGCAAGACGACGTTCACCCTGAATAGCGGGGATCGTCGTCCTCCTCGGTGTCATCCGCGTACTTGTCCGCGTAGGCGATGTACTGGTCATCGTCATGGCTCGAACCGCGGCTGCCGGCGAGCTCACGTTCGAGCGCCGACAGATCGGTGGCCGGGGAGAAGTACTTCATGTCCCTGGCCTGCTTGGTTGCTTTAGCCTTTTGACGGCCGCGCCCCATGAGCGTGACCCCCTTTGTTCTCCGTCTCCGGGTGGTCAGCTTCTAGGCGTGCTGTACCGGAGTATGCGCTGATCATGATGGTTCGTGCTCCCTAGGTTAACATGTTTCAGCACCCCTTGGCGTCGCCCCGGGACGTGACGTCCACCGCGGACACCCCCGAGGGTGAGGGCCGGCCGCTCACGTGCCGGACACGCCCGGAGTGGACCGCGGAGCGCACGGAAGGACCCCATGGACACCAACGACGACCGGCCCGGACAACAGGGATCGGGCTCCGTCCCCTACCTGCCACCCCGGCCGTCCGGCGGCGAGCGCGGTAGGCGTCCGCCGCGCCGGTGGTGGGTGGTCCTGGCCGTAGCCGCCGCCGTCGTCGCGGCCGGGGTCCTCGTCTGGCAGCTGCTGTCCCCGGGGTCGAACGGACCCTCCGGGGATGCCGGCACGCCCGAGCCATCCGTGTCCCGCAACCCCGACCCGGGGCTCGACGGGATCGTGGCCCGGGACGTGCCGCCCGGCCAGTTCGAGCCCGGGGACTGCCTGACGGACTTCACGGCCGTGCAGGAGCCGGCCACCGTGGTCGAGTGCTCGCGTGAGCACGAGGCCCAGCTCGTCGGCCGCAAGATCTGGCCGCAGGGCCGGGAGTTCCCCGGGGACGCGATGCGCTCCCAGGCGGAGGAGTTCTGCGGTGCCATCCAGCTGGGCAGCGTGGGGGACGCGCGCGTGATCGTGGAGATCTCCCACCCCACCGAGGGCACCTGGGCCGCGGGCGACCGCCGCGTCGACTGCGTGGCGGTCGCCCATGACGGCGTGCTGTCCTCCTCCCTGGTGGAGGACCCGGTGCTGGAGGACTACAGCGACCTCGCCTCCTGAGGCTGCCCGGCCTGGCGGGCCACGGTGAGCCGGTCCGCCTCGCCCCCCTCGCCCTGGGCCCGGTCCACCACGACCGTGTCCCCGTCCGTGATCTCGCCGGACAGCAGGGCGCGGGCCAGCTGGTCACCGATCTCGCGCTGCACGAGCCGGCGCAGCGGGCGGGCGCCGTAGGCCGGGTCGTACCCGGTCAGCGCCAGCCACTCGCGGGCCGCGTCCGAGACCTCCAGGGCCAGCCGCCGCGAGGTCAGCCGCCGCGCCAGCGCGCCCACCTGCAGGTCCACGATCCTCGTCAGGTCCTCGATGGAGAGCGCGTCGAACATGATGATGTCGTCCAGGCGGTTGAGGAACTCCGGCTTGAAGGAGGAGTTGACCACCTTCATCACCGCGTCCCGCTTGGCGGCGTCGT
>DATBUG010000171.1:0-1888 GCA_036516315.1 Citricoccus sp. | reverse complement strand
GCCGGTCGAGGTGAGGCTCCCGCCGCTGCCCGCCGGCCCGCCGCGCGCGCCGCGGCCCTCGACTTCCGCACGGACCGGGTGATCGCGATGCCGGCGGCAGCCAGGGCGGCCACCATGGCGGCGGGGAGCACCGAGACGCCGTCCGCCCCGGTCAGACGTTCATGACCGCGGCCGCGGCCGCATCCGTTCTTCAGGCCCATGGACCCAGCGTAGGCGCGGGGCGTCCCGGCCGGAACAGCGGAACGCCACCCGGGCCGGCACCGCGGGCCGGAGCGGGGACGTCACCCTCACGTCCCCGCGGGACGGGGCGGTCCCGGCACGACTAGGATGGGGGTGCCCTCACGCTGAACCCCTTGGAGACTCCCCCATGCCCACGATCGTCGTCGACGTCATGCCCAAGCCCGAGATCCTTGACCCGCAGGGCAAGGCCATCGCCGGCGCCCTGCCCCGACTCGGCTTCACCGGTTTCGCCGCCGTCCGCCAGGGCAAGCGCTTCGAACTGACCGTGGACGGCGAGGTGACCGAGGAGGTGCTCGCCCAGGCCCGCGAGGCCGCCGAGCAGCTGCTGTCCAACCCGGTGATCGAGGACGTCGTGAACATCGAGGTCCTGCCGGAGGCCGCCCCGGCCCCCGAGGCCGTGGCGGAGGGCCGGAACGCCTGATGAGCACGGAACTGCCCCTCATCGGTGACTTCTCCATGACCGGCCCGGCCCTCAGCGGGGCCCGCGTCGGCGTCGTGACCTTCCCCGGCACCCTGGACGACCGGGACGCGGCCCGGGCGGTGCGCCTGGCCGGAGGCGAGCCGGTGGCCCTGTGGCACGCCGAGGTCGACGGCGACGCGGCACTGTCCTCGCTCGACGCGGTCATCCTGCCCGGTGGCTTCTCCTACGGCGACTACCTGCGTGCCGGCGCGATCGCCCGGTTCGCCCCGCTGATGGAATCCATCATCTCCGCGGCCGGCGGCCGCGACGGGTCCGCCCGCGGCCTGCCCGTGCTGGGCATCTGCAACGGCTTCCAGATGCTCACCGAGGCCCACCTGCTGCCCGGGTCGATGGTCAAGAACGACCACCTGAAGTTCATCTGCCGTGACCAGGGCCTGCGGGTGGAGAACAACACGACCGCCTGGACCCGTGACTTCAGCGCCGGCGAGGAGATCGTGGTGCCGCTGAAGAACCAGGACGGCCAGTACGTGGCGGACGAGCGCACGCTGGACGAGCTCGAGGGCGAGGGCCGGGTGGTGTTCCGCTACACGGGCTGGAACCCGAACGGATCCCGCCGGGACATCGCCGGGATCTCCAACGCCGGCGGCAACGTGGTGGGTCTGATGCCCCACCCCGAGCACGCCGTGGAGGCCGGATTCGGCCCCGACTCATCACAGGGAATGCGCATGGGCACCGACGGACTGGGGATCTTCACCTCCGTGCTGGCCTCGATCGCAGGAGAGACGAAGTGACTGACCAGACGAGCCGACAGGCCACCGCGGCCTTCAACATCGACACCATCGAGCACGCCGCACAGACCCCGGACACCGAGCTGCCCTGGGCCGAGCTGGGCCTGAAGCAGAACGAGTTCGAACGGATCGTCGAGATCCTCGGGCGCCGCCCCACCGCCGCCGAGCTGGCGATGTACTCGGTCATGTGGTCCGAGCACTGCTCCTACAAGTCCTCCAAGGTGCACCTGCGCCAGTTCGGCGAGAAGGTCACCGAGGAGATGAAGAAGGACCTGATGGTCGGCATCGGCGAGAACGCCGGTGTCACGGACCTCGGGGACGGCTGGGCCGTGACCTTCAAGATCGAGTCCCACAACTCGCCCTCCTACGTGGAGCCCTACCAGGGCGCGGCCACCGGCATCGGCGGCATCGTCCGGGACATCATCTCCATGGGCGCCCG
>DATBUG010000170.1:0-3449 GCA_036516315.1 Citricoccus sp. | reverse complement strand
GTGCGGGCCACGTCCTCGTCGAGCAGGGCCGCCGGGCGCATGCCGCCGGCCAGGAAGCCGAGCCCGCCGGCGGCCGAGACCGCGGCGGCCAGTTGCCACGTCGAGGGTCCGCCGGCCATGGGCGCGGCGACGACGGGGACCGGGGGCAGGACGCCAGTGACACTCGTGCGGGTCCCGGTGCCGGTGGTGGTCATGGTCTCTCCTCTAGAGGATGCCGAGGCGGTTCGCGTCCGGGGAGACGCAGGCCATGGGGTCCACGGAGGCGGTCAGGGACGGGTGCCGGTTCAGCAGGGGCACCGTCCACTTCTCCCCGGGATGCATGGTCTTCTCCCGGCCCTCCACGTTGAGGTGGATCGGCCGGGCAGAGCCCTCCAGCAGCTCCAACGTGATGCAGTACTGCGTGATGCGCACGCTCAACGGCTGGTTCCGGTAGCGGATGGTGAACTGGACGCCGGATGCCTCGAGGGGCAGGAGCGGGTGCAGCCAGAGGGTGTCCGACCGGGTCTCCACCCCGGCGTAGCAGCGGATGACCATGTCCACCGTGCCAGCCATCGCCCCCAGGTGGATGCCCTCACGGGTGGTGCCGCCCTGCGTGTCCGAGAGGTCCGCCTCGAGCGCCTCCTCGAACAGACGCCAGGAGCTGGACCGGTCGGTGCGGGCGGCCACCCAGCCGTGCACCAGGCGGGACAGGGTGGACCCGTGGGAGGTGCGCGCCAGGTAGTACTCCACCGTGGCGGTGAAGTCGGCCGAGGTGAAGTGGTAGCCCATTCGCTCGAGGATGCCCTGCAGCTCCTCCGAGGAGAACAGGTAGGCGAGCATGAGCACGTCGGCCTGCTTGGAGAGCTTGTACCGGTTGGTCGAGTCCCCCTCGGCCTGCAGGATGAGGTCCAGCCGGCCGATGTTGCCGTAGGTGGCCCGGTAGTGGTCCCAGTCGAACTCCTCGAGGTCCTCGTAACCGTCGAACTGGCTCATGATGCCACCGGCCTGGAACGGCACCCGCAGCGTCCGGCTCATCTCCTCCCAGAGTTCGAGCTCGTCGTCGAACACGTCCAGCCACTCGGTGAGCGGGTCGTCCAGCCCGTCCAGCCAGCGGACCAGCCGGACCGTCTCGGACAGCACCCAGGACAGCAGCACGTTCGTGTACGCGTTGTTCCGCAGCCCCGAGCCGGGGGTGTCCGGGTAGCCGTCGTGGTACTCGTCCGGGCCCATTACCCCGTGGATCTCGTACCGGCCCCGCTCCTCGTTGTAGTGGGCCATGGACACGAAGAACCGGCAGATCTCCACCAGCATCTCCGCCCCGTAGTCCGAGATGAAGCTGTGGTCCCGGGTGGCCTCGATGTACCGCAGGACCGAGTAGGCCACGGCCAGCGAGACATGGCGCTGGTTGTGCGAGTTGTCCGGCATCCACATCTGGGAGCGCGGGTTCCACAGCTCGCTGGGGGTCTCCTCCCGGCCGTCGGAGCCGGACTGCCACGGGAACATCGCGCCCCGGTAACCCTCGGCGCGGGCGTTGGCGCGGGCCTCGCCCAGGCGCCGGTAGCGGTACATCAGCAGTCCGCGCGTCAGTTCGGGGCGGCGCAGGGTGAGCATCGGGTAGACGAAGATCTCGTCCCAGAAGATGTGGCCACGGTACCCCTCGCCGTGCAGGCCGCGGGCGCCGAGGCCGGCGTCGAGGTCCCGCCGGGAGCCGAAGGAGGTCTGCAGCACGTGGAAGGTGTGCAGGTTCAGGGCCAGCTGGTGGCGCTGGTTGGCCCCCACGAAGCCGTACATGCCGCTGAAGGCCTCGGGCATCAGCGCCGGCTGCTCCTGGATGGGTTCGAGCTGCACCGCGAAGCGGTTCCAGTTGATGCCCCACATCTCCTCGTGGAACGTCAGCAGCTGGCGGAAGGACCCGGTGCGCTCGATCCGCTTGGCCGCGTTGTGCCACACGGTGGAGTAGGCGTGGTCGTGGGTGTTGGCGGCGGCCGCGATCTTGTCGAACATCACCGGCACGCCCTCGGCCAGCTCGATCTCGATGTCGTGCCCGGCCACCATCTCGCCCAGCTGCACGGGCCGCCGCGGCGGTTCCTCGGCGTTGGCGGGGGACTGGAACCGGGTCCGGGCCGCAACGGCCACGTGCACGCCGGACTGGCTGGTCACGGTCTCCAGCAACACGGTCTCCCCGTCCAGTTCGCGGGACTGGACCGGTTCCCAGTGGTGCGAGGACAGCTCGCGGTCGTCGGCGACGTTCTGGTTGGCCACCCGCCCGTCGATCATGGACCGGACGGTGGCCGTGCCGGACCAGTCCTCGGCCTCGACGGTCAGTTCCAGGGCCGCCAGGTGGTGGCCGGCGAAGGACTGGAACTGCCGCGTGCTCACCCGCGTGGTGCGGCCGTGCTGGTCCCGGAACCGGGCGGTGCGGCTCAGCAGGCCGCGCCGCAGGTCCAGCTCCTGGCGGTAGGAGATCATGTCCGGGCCGCCCGGGATCAGCTCCTGCCCGTCCGGCAGGGTCACCCGCAGATAGGTCCAGTCCGGGCAGTTGACCATGCTCTCGACTTCCACCGTGCGGCCCTGGACCGCGGACTCGAGACGGTTGAAGACCCCGGCCACGTAGGTCCCCGGGTAGTGCACCGGTCCGGCGGTGGTCCCCGGGACGGACCCCCGGGTGCCCCAGTAGCCGTTGGCCAGCGTGCACAGGGCCTCGCGGGTGCCCTCCTCGGCCGGGTCGAAGTCGTCGTAGGCGAGCACCCAGGCCGGGTCGAAGGGCCGGGTGGTGCGCTGGTCCAGCTTCAGTTCGCTGATGTCCTCGACCACGACGTCGGCCCCGGCCATCTTGAGACGGCCCGGGTCCTGGGCCCGGTCCACGCCGACCACCAGGCCGAAGCCGCCGTCGTGCGCCGCCTGGACGCCGGAGGCGGCGTCCTCGAGCACGATGGCGTCCGCGGGCTCGACCCCGAGCTGCTGGGCCGCCAGGTGGAACATGGCCGGGTCCGGCTTGCCGGGCAGGCCCAGCTCGATCGCCGTGTTGCCGTCCACCACCACGTCGAACAACCGCTGCACGTGCCCGGCGCTGAGCACCGCCGCCGAGTTCCGGGAGGAGGTCACCAGCGCGGTGGGCACCGCGTCGTGGCGCAACCGGGTCAGCAGCTCCAGCGTCTCGGGGAACACGGCCACCCCGTCCCGCTCCAGGACCTCCTCGAAGTAGCCCTGCTTCCGGGCGGCCAGGGCCTGCACGGTGAGCTGGCCGTCGGAACTGGGGTCCGCCGTCGGGTCCCCCACGGGAGCGGCCGGCACCGGCTCACCGGCCGGCGCGCCCGCGGGGCCGGCGGTCTCCGTGACCTCCGCGGCCTCCGGGACCACGAGTCCCCGCGAGGCGAAGAACGAGCGCACGCCGTCCTCGCGGGGCTTGCCGTCCACGAAGGCGAGGTAGTCCGTGGCCAGGTCGAAGGGCCGCAGGCAGTCAGGGTCCG
>DATBUG010000169.1:0-3106 GCA_036516315.1 Citricoccus sp. | reverse complement strand
GGACACGACCCCGAACGCCCCCTGCAGGGGCCCGGGGAACAGGACCATCGCCACCGTGAAGACCACGATGATCGCGGCCGAGACGAAGAAGATGGCCGGTCCCGTGCGCAGGCCGAGCCGGTTGTGCAGGCGAGTCAACATCCCTTGTACCCCCGTAACTGGTCCCCCGGGCCGTCCGGGGTCTCACGTCGGTGCCTCTGCTCACAACTTACCGCACCGTAGGCGCCGCTAGACTGGCCTGCATGCCCGGCCGGTCCCGCACCACCCAGTACACCGTCCTCCCCGCGGGAACCGCCACCGTCCCCGTCGTCCACGAGCTGGAGATCAAGCGTTCGCGCTTCATCGCCGTCCTGGCCCGCGTGGAGGCCGAGGACCGTGCCCGGGCGCTCATCGCGGACCAGCGCCGCCGCCACCACGAGGCGCGGCACGTGTGCAGCGCGTTCATCCTGGGCCCGGACCGGGACGTGATGCGTTCCTCCGACGACGGCGAACCGGCCGGCACGGCCGGAGTGCCCATGCTGGAGGCCCTGGCCCAGCGGGAGACCGGCGCCCGGCGCGACCTCTCCGACGTCTGCGCCGTGGTGGTGCGCTACTTCGGCGGCATCAAGCTCGGCGCCGGCGGGCTGGTCCGCGCGTACTCGGACGCCGTGTCCGCGGCCCTGGACACCGTGCGCACGGCGACCCGCCAGCGGATGCTCATCACCGGCGTCGAGGCCCCCCACGGCGAGGCCGGCCGCTGGGAGAACGAGCTGCGGGCCGCCGGCTTCGCCGTGCAGGATACGGACTACGGCCCGTCCTCCGCCACGGTGACCGTGGCCCTGCCCGACGACGGCCACGCCCCCGAGGACTTTGCGGCCCGGCTCGCGGCCATCACCGCCGGCGCCGCCAGCTTCCACGTCCGCGGCACCGCGTGGGTGGACGTGCCGTGACCGGACCGCTCCCCCTCGACCGCACTCCGCCGGTGACCCGTTCCGAGCTGACGGCGGGCTTCCCCTTCGAGCATCTGTCCCGCTGGCCGTTGCCCGACTCCGCCGGGGCACAGGGATATGACGCCGCCGACCTGCTGCTGCTGGACACCGTGCAGGCGTGGCTGGACGCCGGACACGCCCCGGACCCGCAGCCTCCGCTGGTGGTCCTGGAGGACCGGCACGGCGCACTCACCCTACCGCTGCTGGCAGCCGGGCACCCCGTCCGGGTGGGCCAGGACGCCCTCGCGGCCGAGCGGTCGCTCGAGGCCAACCGCGCCGGGTGGGGCAGCCCGCTGCCCGGGTCCCTGGACCGTGGTCCCCTCGGGCCGGCCCTGCTGGACGGGGCCCGCCTGGTGGTGCTGGCGCTGCCCCGGGCTCTCGACGCCCTCGAGCAGTGGGCCTGGCTGGTCGCCGAGCACGCCGCGGACGACGTGGTGTTGCTGGCCGGCGGCCGGGACAAGCACATGACACCCCGGCAGAACACCGTGCTGGGCCGCTACTTCGCCTCAGTCGTCCCCGGCCGGGGCCGGTCCAAGTCCCGCGTGCTCACCGCCCGCGGGCCGCGGCGCGGGCTGCCGGCGCCCTTCCCGCGGACCGCGGTCCGCCGGTTGCCGGGTCTCGGCGCGGTGACGCTGGCGGCGCACGGCGCCACCTTCGGCGGGACCGCCGTTGACCCCGGGACCGGATTCCTGCTCGAGCACCTCGACGCGCCCGGCCCCCGGGCCGTGGACGTGGGCTGCGGCAACGGGACGATCGCCCTGTTCCTGGCCCTGCGCGCCCGCCGGGAGGGACGCGAGGCCACGGTCGTCGCCACCGACCAGTCCGCGGACGCGTGCGCGTCCACCGCGCTGACCGCCGAACTCAACGGCGTGGCCGGGGCGGTCCAGGTCCGCCGCGACGACGCGCTGGCCTCCTTCCCGGACGCCGGTGAGGACCTGCTGGTGCTCAATCCCCCGTTCCACGATTTCCACGCCGTGGACGCCCGGGTGGCCCTGCGCCTGTTCGACGCCGCCGCCCGTGTCCTGCGCCCCGGTGGGACACTATGGTGCGTGTGGAACTCCCACCTGCGGTACCGGTCCGAGCTCGAGCGCCGGGTGGGACCCACGCGGCAGGTCGCGCGGGACCGGACCTACACGGTCACGGTGAGCACGCGCCGCTGAACAGCGGAAGGGCCCCGCACCGAATGGTGCGGGGCCCTCCCGTGCTTTCGGTCCCCGAGGGGGGAGCCGATCAGCCGGTCAGTTGCCGGTGAGCTTCTCGCGCAGGGCGGCGAGGGCCTCGTCGGAGGCCAGGGTGCCCTGGTCGGAGTCGCCGCGGTCCTCGGAGGAGTAGGAGGCGGCACCGGAGTCGACGGCGGCTGCGCCCTCGGCGTCCTCGGACAGGTGGCGGGCCACCTGCTCCTTGTGGGCCTCCCAGCGGGCCTGGGCGTCGGCGTACTGCTGCTCCCAGGCGGCGCGCTGGGCCTCGTAGCCCTCGAGCCACTCGTTGGACTCCGGGTCGAAGCCCTCCGGGTACTTGTAGTTGCCCTCTTCGTCGTACTCGGCGGCCATGCCGTACAGCGCCGGGTCGAACTCGGTGCCCTCCGGGTCCACGCCCTCGTTGGCCTGCTTGAGGGACAGCGAGATGCGGCGGCGCTCCAGGTCGATGTCGATGACCTTGACGAACAGCTCGTCGTTGACGGAGACGACCTGCTCGGCAGTGTCGATGTGGCGCGAGGCCAGCTCGGAGATGTGCACCAGGCCCTCGATCCCGTCCTCGACGCGCACGAACGCGCCGAACGGCACCAGCTTGGTGACCTTGCCCGGCACGACCTGGCCCAGGGCGTGGGTGCGGGCGAACAGCTGCCACGGGTCTTCCTGGGTGGCCTTCAGGGACAGGGAGACACGCTCGCGGTCCATGTCCACCTCGAGCACCTCGACGGTGACCTCCTGGCCGACCTCGACGACCTCGGACGGGTGGTCGATGTGCTTCCAGGACAGCTCGGAGACGTGCACCAGGCCGTCCACGCCACCCAGGTCCACGAAGGCGCCGAAGTTGACGATGGAGGAGACGGTGCCGGTGCGGACCTGGCCCTTCTCCAGCTTGTGCAGGAAGTTGGAGCGGACCTCGGACTGGGTCTGCTCCAGCCAGGCGCGGCG
>DATBUG010000168.1:0-6315 GCA_036516315.1 Citricoccus sp. | reverse complement strand
GCACCCGGCCGTCGGCGCGGGTGGCTGCACCGCCGTCGGGCTCGTCCGCCTCCCCGCCGGGCTCAGCCGGCAGCTCGAAGGTGACGATGGGTGCCCCGACGGCGACCACGGCCCCCGGGTCCCCGTGCAGTGCTGCGATGGTGCCCTCGTAGGGGCTGGAGAGCTCGACGACGGCCTTGGCGGTCTCGACCTCGGCCAGGACCTGGTTGACCGCGACCGCGTCCCCGACCGAGACCTTCCAGTCCAGCAGCTCCGATTCCGTGAGGCCCTCGCCCAGGTCGGGCAGGTTGAACACCTTCAGCATCAGGCACGCTCCGTCCGGTCGGCGGCCAGGGGCACCGGTGGGGCGAACGGGTCCAGCGAGTCCAGCGAGTGGGCCCGCCCCAGCGTCCGGTCGATTCCGTCCAGGATCCGGTCGAGGTCCGGCACGTGGTGGTGTTCGAGCTTGGCCGGCGGGTACGGGATGTCGAACCCGGTGACGCGGACCGGGGCGTGCTCCAGCCAGTGGAAGCAGCGCTCGGTGACGGTCGCGGCGATCTCCGCCCCGAGCCCACCGGTGCGCCCGGCCTCGTGGGCGATCACCAGGCGCCCGGTCCGGCGCACCGAGGCCTCGATCAGCCCGTAGTCGATCGGCGAGAGGGAGCGCAGGTCGATCACGTCGAGGGACACGCCCTCCGCCGCGGCGGCCTCGGCCGCCTGCAGGCAGGTCTTCACCAAGGGACCGTAGGCCACCAGCGTCACGTCGGTGCCCTCGGCAACGACGGAGGCTGGGCCCATGGCCCGCAACGGGGCGGACAGGTCCACGGGACCACGGTCGTGGTACCGGCGCTTGGGCTCGAGGTAGACCACCGGGTCGTCGCTGGCGATCGCCGCCCGGATCAGGTCGTACCCCTCCTGCGGCGTGGACGGGGAGACCACGCGCAGCCCGGCGGTGTGGACGAAGTACGCCTCCGGCGACTCCGAGTGGTGCTCGGGCGAGCCGATGCCCCCGCCGAAGGGGATCCTGATGGTCACCGGCATGGCCACGGCGCCCCGGGTGCGGTAGTGGGTCTTGGCCACCTGGGAGACGATCTGGTCGAAGGACGGGTAGACGAACCCGTCGAACTGGATCTCCACCACGGGCCGGTACCCCCGGTAGGCCAGGCCCACGGCGGTGCCCATGATCCCGGACTCGGCCAGGGGCGTGTCCACCACGCGGTCCGGGCCGAACTCCTGCATGAGCCCGTCCGTGATCCGGAAGACCCCGCCCAGCGTGCCGATGTCCTCGCCCATCAGCACGACCTTCTCGTCCTCCGCCAGGGCAGAGCGCAGGCCGGCGGTGATGGCCTTGCCGAACGTCATCTCCTGGGTGCTCATCGACTCCTCGCCTCCAGCTGCTCGCCGTCGAACTGCGCCAGGTACAGCCGGTAGTGCTCCCGCTGGCGCTCCAGTTCGTGGTGGGGTTCGGCGTAGACGTGCTCGAACAGGTCCGCGGGCCCGGGGTCGGCCAGCGCGGCCACGCCGGCGCGCAGTCCGGCCGCCATCTCGTCCGCGGCGGACTGGGACGCGGCACGGATCGTCTCCACCGTCATCGGCTGGCCGTCCGGGTCCACGTCCGCCGACCCGAGGGTCGCGGCCAGGTAGGCCTCCACGCGGTCGATCGGGTCCTTCGCGCGCCAGGCCTCGACCTCCTCCGGGGAGCGGTAGCGCGTGGGGTCGTCGGCGGTGGTGTGCGGCCCCATGCGGTAGGTGACCGCCTCGATGAAGGTGGGTCCACCGCCGTTGCGGGCCCGTTCCAGCGCGCGCCGGGTGGCGGCCAGGACGGCCAGCACGTCGTTGCCGTCGACCCGCATGGCCGGGATCCCGAACCCCCAGGGCCGGTCGGCGATGTGCCGCTTGGCCTGCAGGGAGACCGGCTCGGAGATGGCCCAGTGGTTGTTCTGGCAGAAGAACACCACGGGCACGTGGTAGCTCGCGGCGAAGACCATTGCCTCGTTGACGTCGCCCTGGCTGGTGGCGCCGTCACCGAAGTAGCTGATCGCCGCCGCGTCCGCCCCGTCCCGCCGCAGGCCCATGGCATAGCCCACCGCGTGCAGCGACTGGGCCCCGATGATGATCTGCTGGGCCGCCAGGTTGGTCTCGGCCGGGTTCCAGCCGGCGTAGGTGGCGCCGCGCCACAGGCGCACGAGCCCGAGCGGGTCGACCCCGCGCAGGTGGGCCACGCCGTTCTCGCGGTAGGACGGGAAGACGTAGTCCTCGCGGCGCAGGGCCGCGGCCGAGCCGACCTGGGACGCCTCCTGGCCCAGCAACGGCGGCCACAGGGCCAGCTCACCCTGCCGCTGCAGGTGGGTGCACTCCGTGTCCAGCCGGCGGATGACCGTCATGTCCCGGTGCAACCCGGCCAGGGTGTGCGCCGTGACGTCCTCGAGCCAGGGGTCGAGGTCATGGTCCGGCCGGCGCTGCCCGTCCGGGGTCAGGACCTGGTGGAGGTCCGGTTCGGGCACCTGCGGCATACCGGTGGGTGGGGTGTTCAGACTGACCGTTCCCATGGGGTCCTCCTCGATCGGGCCCGTCACTGGGTGGGTGAGCGGCCCTCGCCGTGGATGCGGCCTGGATGTCGGCCACGATGTGCTGTGATGCTAGTCACACTGCAAGGACTGCACAAGATAGGATCGACGCCATGGGCAGATTGCCCGCGTTTTCGTGACGACACCCGCACAGAAGTGAGCAGCATGCGCACCTTGGACACCACCGACCTGCGGATCCTGTCCGCGCTCTCGGACATGCCGGACGCCACCACCGTGGCGCTGGCGCAGTACCTGGGCCTGTCCCGCAACACGGTCCAGGCCCGGCTGGCCCGGCTCACCGCCGACGGCGTGTTCCTGCCGTTCGAGCGCCGGATCAGCCTCGAGGCCCTCGGGCACCCGCTCACCGCCTTCGTGCAGGTGCACGTGCACCAGCAGCAGCTCGCCGAGATCGCGGCTGCGCTGGCGGGGATCCCGGAGATCGTGCAGGCGCACGGCCTGACCGGCTCGGCGGACATCCTGGCCCGGGTGGCGGCGCGGGACGCGGAGGACCTGTTCCGGATCCACACGCGCATCCTGTCCATCGAGGGTGTGGAGCGCGCGGACACCTCGCTGGCGATGGCCGAGCTGGTCCCGTGGCGGACCGTGCCGCTGGTCGAGTCGCTGCTCGAGGGACGCTGACCGGAGGGATCGGCCCGGGCCGGTCTAAGGGTCAGCCGAGGGGTCAGCCGAGGGCAGTCAGCACGTCGACGCACGCGTCCAGGAAGGCGTCCACCTGCGCCTCCTCGTACCCCTCCACGCCCGAGGCGGCGACGAAGACCGCCCGGCGCACGTCGTCGGCGCTGAGTGCGTCACGGCCCTCCAACCGGGCGAGGACCCGCCGGCACAACGCGTCCACCCCGCCGACGTCGTAGCTGGTGGCGCCGGCCCGGGAGGGGCGGCGGAAGCGTTCCCCGTCGGGGCGTTCCAGGCGTCCGCGGAGGATCTCGACCGACCCCTGGACCCGGGCGGACCAGCCCTCCTCGCCCTCGGCGCGGATCCGCTCCTCCCGCTCGGCGCGGGCGAGCGCGTCCTCGAGGCGGTCCAGGACCTCGTCCACCTGGTCGGCCGCGTAGCCGCCCTTGACGGCGTCGAAAGTGGTCCGGCGGATGTCCGCCGACCGCAGGCCGCCGGCGCCCTCGTAGGCGATGCGGGCGCGGGTCATGAAACGGTCGACCTGGCGGCGGTGGTAGCCGTAGGTGTCCGGCGGGACGACGTCGAAGGGCTGCCGTTCCGCCGAGGACAGCACCCGCTTCCTGAGCCCCTGCGCGTCCTGCCGCGTGTCCTGCTCCATCGGAGGCTCCTTCCGGGGAAAGTGGTGCTGCCGTCGGCCGGGTGCGGCCGAGTCCATCGTAGCCAGCGCGCCGGCCGGCGGACGTGAGGCCGGGCCCGAGCCGCGACGCGGTCAGACGACGGGCAGGGCGAAGACCATGTAGGCCACGGGCGCGGAGAAGACGAGGGAGTCCAGCCGGTCCATGGCCCCACCGTGTCCGGGCAGCATCGAGCCCATGTCCTTGATGTTCAGCTCGCGCTTGACCATCGACTCGGAGAAGTCCCCCGCGGTGGCGGAGGCGACGGTGAGCAGGCCCAGGACGGCACCGACCCACCAGGGGTGGTCGAGCAGGAAGTGCACGGCCAGCGTGCCGACGACCACGGCCCCGGCGAGCGAACCGGCGAAGCCCTCCCAGGACTTCTTCGGGCTGACCTTGGGGGCCATGGGATGCTTGCCCATCGAGGCGCCCACGATGTACCCGAAGGTGTCGTTGGCCACCACCATCAGCAGGACGCAGGACACCATGAGGTTGCCCTGGTCCTGGCGCAGCAGGGCCACGGCGAAGGACAGCAGGAACGGCACCCACATCACGATGAAGACGGACACCAGGACGGACTCACCTCGCGCGGGCAGGTCCTCGAGGACCGCCCAGAGCAGGATGAGCAGCACCGTGCCCAGCAGGGCCAGCACCAGGGCCTCGACGCCGCCGGCGAACGCGCCCAGGGGCATGGCGACCGCACCGGCCCACAGGGGCACGCGCGGGATGTCCAGGCCGCGGCGGGACATGGCACCGGCGGTCTCGGTGACCCCCAGCAGCAGCAGGGCGATCACGAGCACCGCCAGGACCACGGGAAGCCAGATCAGGCCGACGAGGGCGCCTCCGAGCAGCAGGGCGCCCACGGTGATGGCGGCGGGCAGGTTGCGGCCGGCCTTGGCGCGGCGGGCCTGGGCCGCCTCACGCTCCCGCCGTTGCCGCCGGGTCCGTGGAGGTCCCAGGTCCGGCACCGGCCGCAACCCGGTGGGAGCGGGAGGTTCGGACGTCATGGGATCAGGCCCGCTCAGACCTCGAGGAGCTCGGATTCCTTGCGCTTGGCCATCTCCTCGATGGTCTCGGTGTACTTGCGTGTCAGGGCGTCGAGCTCCTTCTCCGCGCGCGATCCCTCGTCCTCGCCGATCTCCCCGTCCTTGACCATCCGGTCCAGGGTCTCCTTGGCCTTGCGGCGGGTGTTGCGCACGGAGACCTTGTGCTCCTCCGCCTTGGACTTGACCAGCTTCACGTACTCCTTGCGGCGTTCCTCGGTCAGCTCCGGCATCACCACGCGGATGACCTTGCCGTCGTTCGAGGGGTTGGCGCCGATCTCGGAGTCGGACAGGGCCTTCTCGATGTTCCGCAGGGCGCTGACGTCGTACGGGGTGATGAGCAGGGTACGGGCGTCGGTGGTGGTGAAGGATGCCAGCTGCTGCAGCGGGGTGTAGGAGCCGTAGTACTCGACCATCAGCTTGGAGTACAGCCCGGGGTTGGCCCGGCCCGTGCGGACCGAGGCGAAGTCCTCGCCCGTCGCCTCGATGGTCCGCTCCATCTGTTCCTCGGCGGCCTGAAGGGTTTCCTGCGTCACGTTATCTCCTGGGGTCGGATGGCTTGGCCTCAATCCTAGGACACCGGGAGGACCGGACGGCCCGGGACGGGGCAGGTGGAGGGCGGGTGCGGGCCGGTGCAGGCCTCAGACGGTGACGGTGGTGCCGATCCGGTCGCCCAGCAGGGCGCGGGTGACGTTGCCGTCACCCTCCATGCCGAAGACCATCATCGACAGCCCGTTGTCCTTGCACATGGTCATGGCGGTCTGGTCCATGACGCGGATGTTGTTCAGCAGTGCCTCGTCGTAGGTCAGGTGCTCGTACTTCTCCGCGGCCGGGTCCTTCTTGGGGTCGGCCGTGTAGACGCCGTCCACCCCGGACTTGGCCATCAGCACCTCGTCGGCACGGATCTCGAGGGCGCGCTGGGCGGCGACCGTGTCCGTGGAGAAGTAGGGCAGGCCCGTGCCCGCACCGAAGATCACCACGCGGCCCTTCTGCATGTGCCGGATGGCACGCAGCGGGATGTACGGCTCGGCCACCTGCTCCATGCTGATGGCCGACTGCACGCGGGTGTCCACGCCGGCCTGTTCCAGCAAATCCTGCAGCGCCAGGCAGTTCATGACGGTGCCGAGCATGCCCATGTAGTCCGCGCGCCGCCGGTCCATGCCGCTCTCGGAGAGCTCGGCGCCGCGGAAGAAGTTGCCACCACCGACGACGATGGCCACCTCGACCTGGCCGCGCGCCGCCGCGATCTGGTCGGCGATGCCGCGCACCGTGCCCGGATCCACCCCGACCTTGCCGCCGCCGAACACCTCGCCGGAGAGCTTCAGCAGGACCCGGCGCTTGCCGGTGCGCCCCGGGTCTCCGTGGGTGTCACCGGCCTGGGCCTGCTGCAGGTCCCGGGACTTGGTGAACGACGTCGCG
>DATBUG010000167.1:0-6200 GCA_036516315.1 Citricoccus sp. | reverse complement strand
GCTGGCGGCGCTGCTGGGGCTGCTGCTGTTCCTGACCTGGACCCTCGCCGTGGCCGAGACGTCCCTGGGCTACCTCTCCCGCAAGGAGGCCGAGGGCATCGCCATGCGCCGGCCGCGCAGTCCCATCCTCACGGTCATGGGGCGGTTGCCGGAGCACCTGCACGCCCTGCGCTTCTGGCGGCTGTTCGCCGAGACGACGGCGGCCGTGGCCGGGACCCTGTTCATCCACTCGCTGATCGGCGTCGTGTGGATCTCGGCGCTGGTGGCCACCGCCCTCATGGGACTGGTGGCCCTGCTGCTCGTGGTGCTCTCCCCGCGGCAGGTCGGCACCCGGCACGAGGTCGCGGCCGCGCAGCGCACGGCCGGCCTGGTCCGCTTCCTCACGGCCGTGCTGGGCCCGTTGCCGGCGCGCTTCGCCGCCCCGGGGCCGCGCTCGGAGGACGAGGAGGAGGAGGCCGCAGAGATCGAGGAGCGCCACTTCCGCGAGTTCGTGGCCCGCGCCAACGACGCCGACGTGCTGGAGGACTCCGAGGCCGAGCTGATCCAGTCCGTGTTCGACATGGGCGACACCCTGGTCCGTGCGGTCATGGTGCCGCGCACCGACGTCGTGACGGTCGAGACCGGCACGCCGCTGGAGGACGCCATGAATCTGTTCCTGCGCTCGGGCTGTTCCCGCATCCCGCTGATCGGCGACAATGCGGACGAGGTCTTCGGCATGGTCTACCTCAAGGACGTGGCCCGGGCCCTGCACCGCACCGGGCCGGAGGGCGAGGTGGACGGCCGCACGCCCGTGGACACGGTCGCCCGAGAGGTCCGCTTCGTCCCGGAGTCCAAGCAGGTCTCGGCCCTGCTGCCGGAGCTGCAGCGGGAGTCCACCCACGTGGCGATCGTGGTGGACGAGTACGGCGGCACCGCCGGACTGGTGACCCTGGAGGACCTCATCGAGGAGATCGTCGGGGAGATCTCCGACGAGTACGACCGGCAGGACCGGCCCGAGGTCGAGCGGCTCGAGGACGGCACCTTCCGGCTGGACGCGCGGATGGGCGTCGACGACTTCGCCGAGATGTTCGGCATGGACCTGGACGACGAGGACGACGTCGACACCGTGGGCGGCCTGCTGGCCAAGACCCTCGGCAGGGTCCCCATCCAGGGCTCACACGTGACCGTCCAGGGCATCGAACTCACCGCGGAGTCCCTCGAGGGCCGGCGCAACCGCGTGGCCCGGCTGATCGTGCGGGACACCACCGGTCACCGGCGCCGGCCGGGAGCCGAGCCCTCCGCCGCGGACGCCGAGGACCACCAGACCGACACCCACGCTTCCCGGGAGGCCCGATGACCAACCTGCTCGACCCCACCGCCGTGCCCGAGGGCTTCCGGGCCGGTTTCGTCTCCCTCGTGGGCCGGCCCAACGCCGGCAAGTCCACGCTGACCAACGCGCTGGTGGGGGAGAAGGTGGCCATCACCTCGTCCAAGCCGCAGACCACCCGGCACACCATCCGGGGGATCGTCCACCGGGACTCCTTCCAGCTGGTGCTCGTGGACACCCCCGGGCTGCACCGGCCGCGGACCCTGCTGGGCCAGCGCCTCAACGACCTGGTGGCCGAGACCCTGGGGGAGGTCGACGCCGTGGGGTTCTGCATCCCCGCCGACGAGAAGATCGGCCCGGGGGACCGCTACATCGCCGGCCAGCTGGCGCTGCTGAACCGGCGGCCGGTGGTCGCGCTGGTGACCAAGACGGACACGGTGGGCCCGGAGCAGGTGGCCGCCCAGCTGCTCGCCGTCACGGCCCTGGGCGACGAGGTGCTGGGCCCGGAGAACGGTGGGACGGGGTTCGCCGCCGTCGTCCCCGTCTCCGCGGTCAAGGGGCACCAGGTCGAGGAGGTGGCCGAGGTGCTGGCCGGGCAGCTTCCCGTCTCCCCGCCGCTCTACCCGGGGGGTGAGCTGACGGACGAGCCCGAGGCCGTGATGGTCGCCGAACTGATCCGCGAGGCCGCCCTGGAGGGGGTGCGCGACGAACTGCCGCATTCCGTGGCGGTCGTGGTCGAGGAGATGAACCCCCGCGAGGGCCGGCCGGAGGGCAAGCCGCTGCTCGACGTGCACGCCAACGTCTTCGTCGAGCGGGACAGCCAGAAGGCCATCATCATCGGCAAGCGCGGATCCCGGCTCAAGCAGATCGGCTCCCAGGCACGGGGCTCGATCGAGCGGCTGCTGGGCACCCCGGTGTACCTGGACCTGCGGGTCAAGGTGGCCAAGGAGTGGCAGCGGGACCCGAAGCAGCTGGGCCGGCTGGGGTTCTGACCCGGTGCCGGTGGGTGCCCGCGGCAGTGCTAGGCTGGCCGTATGCGTGACCGACTGGGACTCACCGGGATCCTCCCGGACACCGTCGCGGGGCTGCTACTAGGCCGCCGCAACGGGGCTGAGCCGTCGGTCGTGGTGCCCACCACGCGCTGACGCGCCGGGTGCGTCGACGTACCCGGTGGGGCCGGATCCCCGCTGCGGAGGATGAACCACGGCCCCTGCCCCCGTCAGACCCCGTCCGGTCCACGCCGGATCGATGAAAGGCACGCTGAGAGCACCATGCGCAACCTGCAGAAGTCCTCCGGGATGAAGTTCCACAAGTACACCCCGTTCCAGGACCAGATCGAGGTCCACCTGCCGGACCGCACCTGGCCGGACCAGGTCATCACCCGGGCCCCGCGCTGGTGCGCGGTGGACCTGCGGGACGGCAACCAGGCCCTGATCGATCCGATGGGCCCGGACCGCAAGCTGCGCATGTTCGAGCTGCTGGTGAACATGGGGTACAAGGAGATCGAGGTCGGGTTCCCCTCGGCCTCCCAGACGGACTACGACTTCGTGCGCCAGCTCATCGAGCAGGACCGGATCCCCGAGGACGTCACCATCCAGGTCCTCACCCAGTCCCGCGAGCACCTGATCGAGCGCACCTATGAGGCGCTCGAGGGTTGCCACCGCGCGATCGTGCACCTGTACAACTCCACCTCCGTGCTCCAGCGCCGCGTCGTGTTCCGCGAGGACCAGGACGGCATCGTGGACATCGCCACCACCGGCGCCCGGTTGTGCCGCAAGTACGAGGAGCAGCTCAAGGGCACGGAGATCGTGTACCAGTACTCTCCGGAGTCCTTCACCGGCACGGAACTGGAGTTCGCCGCCCGGATCTCCAACGAGGTGGCCGAGATCCTCGAGGCCTCCACGGACCGGCAGATGATCCTCAACCTGCCCGCCACCGTGGAGATGGCCACCCCCAACGTGTACGCCGACTCGATCGAGTGGATGCACCGCAACATCGCCAACCGCGACGCCATCATCCTGTCCCTGCACCCGCACAACGACCGCGGCACCGGCGTGGCCGCCGCCGAGCTGGGCTACATGGCCGGCGCGGACCGGATCGAGGGTTGCCTGTTCGGCAACGGGGAGCGCACCGGCAATGTGGACCTGGTGACCCTGGGCATGAACCTGTACAGCCAGGGCATCGACCCGATGATCGACTTCTCGGACATGGACGGCATTCGCCGCACGGTCGAGTACTGCAACCAGCTCAAGGTCGGCGAGCGGGTCCCCTACGGTGGCGACCTCGTGTTCACCGCCTTCTCCGGCTCGCACCAGGACGCCATCAAGAAGGGCTTCGAGGTCATGGACGCGGACGCGGCGGACGCGGGAACCGACCGGGACGGCATCCCGTGGGCGGTGCCGTACCTGCCGATCGACCCGCAGGACATCGGGCGCTCCTACGAGGCCGTGATCCGGGTCAACTCGCAGTCCGGCAAGGGCGGCGTGGCCTACCTGCTCAAGAGCGAGCACAACCTTGACCTGCCGCGCCGTGCGCAGATCGAGTTCTCCCACGTCATCCAGCGGATGGTCGACAGCCAGGGGGGCGAGGTCACCGGGGACCAGCTCTGGCAGGTGTTCGAGGACGAGTACCTCCCGGCCGAGGACGGCGGGCGGCGCTGGGGCCACTACCGGCTGGGGGCCGTGCACTCCGAGACCGCGGAGGACGGCAGCTTCACGATGACGGCCGAGGCCGACGTCGCCGGCGTGCGCCACCAGCGCACGGCCAGCGGCAACGGGCCGATCGCCGCGCTGCTGAAGATCCTGGCCGAGGACGGGCTCGACCTCCGGGTGCTGGACTACTCCGAGCACGCGCTGTCCGAGGGCGGTTCGGCCATGGCCGCCGCGTACGTCGAGTGCGCCGTGGGCGACCGCGTCCTGTGGGGCGTGGGCCTGGACTACAACACCACGATGGCCTCCCTGAAGGCGGTCGTCTCGGCGGTCAACCGCGCCCTGCGCGACGACGCCGAACTGCGCGAGGCCGTGGTCGGCACCGCGGCGGCGGGTCCCGCCGCGCTCTGACGGGGAGCCCACGATGGCGGCCCGGGGCGGCGGCTACGCCGCCAACAGCTACCGCACCGATGCTTTGGTGCTCCGCACCTACAAGCTGGGCGAGGCCGACCGCATCATCGTCCTGCTGACCCCCGGCCACGGCCAGGTGCGGGCCGTGGCCAAGGGGGTCCGCCGGACCACGTCGAAGTTCGGGGCGACCCTCGAGCCCTTCATGCTCTCCCGCCTGCAGCTCGTGCACGGCCGCAGCCTGGACATCATCACCCAGGCGCAGTCGGTCACCCCGTACGGCAGCGCGATCGCCACGGACTACGACGCCTACTCGGCGGCCTCGGCCATGGTGGAGACCGCCGAACGGCTGACCGTGGCGGAGGTGGGCGAGCACGGTGGCGGCGTCGAGGCGCCGAGCCAGTACCGCCTGCTGCACGGCGCGCTGGCGGCCCTGGCCCGCCGCGCCCACGCTCCACGGTTGCTGCTGGACTCCTACCTGCTGCGGGCGCTGGCGACTGCCGGATGGGCGCCGAGCTTCACGGACTGCGCCCGCTGCGGGGCGCCGGGCCCGCACCGCTCGGTGAACGTCGCGCTCGGTGGCAGCGTGTGTGACGACTGCCGCCCGCCCGGTTCCTCGACGCCGGCCCCGGCGACCGTGGAGCTGCTGGCGGCCCTGCTCTCCGGGGACTGGGCCACCGCCGACGCCGCGCCGGAGACGGCCCGGCGCGAGGCGGCCGGTATCGTGGCGGGGTATCTCCAGTTCCACCTGGAACGCCATTTGAAATCCCTGGCCGTGATGAGCCAGGATACCGACCGCCAGCCCTGAGGACCGCATGCCCCGTCACGCCGCCCGCCCCGTCCAGGAGCCGTACCCGCACCCCTCGGGCGCCCAGCCGCCGGTCATGGACCCCCGGTTCGTGCCCCGGCACGTGGCGATCGTCATGGACGGCAACGGCCGCTGGGCCAACCAGCGCGGACTGCCCCGCACGGAGGGCCACCGGGCCGGAGAGGCGGCCCTGCTGGACGTCATGGCCGGTGCCGTGCAACTGGGGATCGAGTACGTGAGCGTCTACGCCTTCTCCACCGAGAACTGGAAGCGCTCACCGGACGAGGTGCGCTTCCTCATGGGCTTCTCCCGGGACGTGTTGCGCCGCCAGCGGGACACCCTGGACTCCTGGGGGGTCCGCATCCGGTGGAACGGCCGGCGCCCCCGGTTGTGGAAGTCCGTGGTGGAGGAACTGCTCATCGCCGAGGACCAGACCCGTCACAACACCCGGTGCCACCTGACGATGTGCGTGAACTACGGCTCCCGGGCCGAGATCACGGATGCCGTGAAGGACATCGCCCGCGAGGTCGAGGCCGGGCGCCTGAGCTCGGCCGGCATTCGGGAGGACACCATCGCCCGGCACCTCGACGAGCCGGACGTGCCGGATGTGGACCTGTTCCTGCGCACCTCGGGGGAACAGCGCCTGTCCAACTTCCTGCTGTGGCAGTCCGCCTACGCCGAACTGGTCTTCCTGGACACGCTCTGGCCGGATGTCGACCGCACCACCCTGTGGGACGCCGTCGAGGTCTACGCCCGGCGTGACCGCCGGTACGGGGGAGCAGTGGACCGCTCCGGGAGCGTTCAGGCGTAGGCCGTCAGCCAGGTGAACATTTCCCGGGCCGCCGCGCGGCGGATGGGCTCGGCGGAGGCCATCACGTCGTGCAGCGCACCCGGGTGGCGCACCACGGTCACGTGGCGGCCCAGCCGGGTGGCCCGCTGGGCCAGGACCTCGACGTCCAGGACCACGTCGGCGGCCGTCATGTCCTCGGCCCACTTGGTCCCGAACACCGTGCGGTCCGAGAGCATGACG
>DATBUG010000166.1:0-1592 GCA_036516315.1 Citricoccus sp. | reverse complement strand
TCGGCGAGGAGATCGGCTACCGGGACGTGCACCGCGAGCTCGCCGGGGACGTCAACGGCCCCTACACGTGGTGGTCCATGCGCGGCCAGGCCTTCGACAACGACGCCGGGTGGCGCATCGACTACCAGATGGCCACCCCCGAGCTGGCGGCCAAGGCCACCAGCGCGGTGGTGGACCGCGCCCCCAGCTGGGACACCCGATTCTCCGACCACGCCCCGCTCGTGGTCGACTACCAGTTCTGAGTTCCAGGAGCCGAGATGACCGAACCGACCGATACGACCGCGGTGGCCGAGAGCGGCGCCACCGCCCGTCCCACGCCCGCCGACGTCCTGGCCCGGGACACGGCCGCCACCGCGCACCTGGCCGGTGCCGGCAACCGGCACCGCGTGCTCTCCGGCATGCAGCCCTCCGCGGACTCCCTGCACCTGGGCAATTACCTGGGCGCGCTCGTGAACTGGGTGAAGGTCCAGGAGGACTTCGACGCCTACTTCTTCATCCCGGACCTGCACGCCATCACCGTCCCGCAGGACCCGGAGGCCATGGTCCAGCGCACCCGGGTGGCGGCCGCGCAGTTCATCGCCGGCGGGATCGACCCGGAGCGCTCGACCCTGTTCGTGCAGTCCCAGGTGCCCGAGCACGCCCAGCTGGCCTGGGTGCTGATGTGCATGACCGGCATGGGCGAGGCCCAGCGGATGACCCAGTTCAAGGACAAGGCCGCCAAGCAGGGCGCGGACTCGGCCGGCGTCGGGCTGCTGGCCTACCCGATGCTGATGGCCGCGGACATCCTCCTGTACCAGCCGCACGGCGTGCCCGTCGGTGACGACCAGCGCCAGCACGTCGAACTGACCCGCAACCTGGCCCAGCGCTTCAACTCCCGGTACGGGGAGACCTTCGTGGTCCCGGAGGGCTTCTACCCGGAGACCGGGGCGCGGATCTACGACCTGCAGAACCCGCTGGCCAAGATGTCCAAGTCCGCCGAGTCGCCCAACGGGCTGATCAACATCCTGGACACCCCCAAGGTCATCGCCAAGCGGATCAAGTCCGCCGTCACCGACGACGGCACCGAGATCCGCTTCGACCGGGAGGCCAAGCCCGGGGTGTCCAACCTCCTGGCCATCTACGCCTCCGTGACGGACCGGGCGATTCCCGAGCTGGAGGAGGCCTACGCCGGCAAGATGTACGGCCACCTCAAGGTCGACCTGGCGGAGGCCGTCGTCGAGCGCCTGGCGCCCGTCCGGGACCGGGCCCTGCAGCTGATGGACGACCCGGCGGAACTGGACCGGTTGCTGGCCCGCGGCGCCGCCAAGGCGCGTGAGGTCGCCTCCCCGGTGCTGGCCGACGTCTACGCCAAGGTCGGCTTCCTGCCCCCGGCGCTCTGAGGCTTCACCCGGCGTTCACCGCATCCGGCCAGGTCGGACACGGGGCGCTGATCCCGCCCGTGGATAATGAGAGGGTCACCGCACCCGTCTCCACGGAAGGGAATCCATGTCAGCACCCGTTCTCGAGACCGAGAACCTCGTCAAGGTCTACGGCCGGGGTGAGTCCCGCTTCGACGCGCTGAAGGGGCTGACCTTCGAGATCCACCAGGGGGA
>DATBUG010000165.1:0-4252 GCA_036516315.1 Citricoccus sp. | reverse complement strand
CGGGCCGCGGACATCGCCGACCTGCGCGCCATCGCGCGGCGGCGCACGCCGCGGCCGGCGTTCGACTACGTGGACGGGGCAGCCGGCGCCGAGCTGACGGCCCGGCGCACCCGCGAGGCCTTTGAGGCCACGGAGCTGCTGCCGAGGACCCTGCACGGCACGGCGGCCGCGGACCTGTCCACCACCATCGCGGGCGGGCCCTCGGCGCTGCCGTTCGGGATCGCCCCCACCGGGTTCACCCGGTTCATGCACGCCGAGGGGGAGGACGCCGGGGCGGCGGCCGCCGCGCAGGCGGGCATCCCGTTCACCCTCTCCACCATGGGCACCCGGTCGGTGGAACAGGTGGCCGCGGCCGCCCCGGACGGGCGGCGTTGGTTCCAGCTGTACCTGTGGCGCGACCGCGAGGCCTCCCGCGCCCTGCTGGACCGGGCGTGGGCCAGTGGCTACGACACGCTGCTGGTCACGGTGGACACCCCGGTGGCCGGCCAGCGCCTGCGGGACGTGCGCAACGGGATGACCATCCCGCCGCAACTGTCCGCCCGCACGCTGCTCGACGCCTCCTACCGCCCGGAGTGGTGGTTCAACTTCCTGAGCACGGAACCGCTGACCTTCGCCTCCCTGAGCGGGACCACGCACGACCTGCCGACGCTGATCAACACGATGTTCGACCCCACGCTCTCGGTGGCCGACCTGGAGTGGGCCCGTTCGGCGTGGCCCGGCCGGCTCTTCGTCAAGGGCGTGCTCACCGCGCAGGACGCCCGGCTCGCGCTGGACGCCGGCGCCGACGGGTTGGTGGTCTCCAACCACGGCGGCCGCCAGCTGGACCGTGCGCCGGTGTCCCTCCGGGCCCTGCCGGAGGTGCGGGCCGAGGCCGGTGCCGACGTCGAGATCGTCCTGGACTCCGGCATCCTCTCCGGCGCGGACATCATCGCGGCCCTGGCCCTCGGGGCCGACTTCACGCTCATCGGCCGGGCGTACCTGTACGGCCTGATGGCCGGCGGCCGGGCGGGCGTCACCCGGGCCCTCGAGCTGCTCGCGGCCGAGGTGCGCACCGCGATGCTGCTGATGGGCTGCGCCACGATCGAGGACGTCAAACGCTCCGGGCAGGTCCGCGCTCCCTGGCTCTGACGCCCCGGGCGCGCCCGCCCGGGTTCGAGCCGCTGGTGCGGGGCCACTGAGCCGGGGCGCTGGAGAGGCCGGGACGGACCGGCGACACTGGGGTCAGGGAGGCGGGCGCCCGCCGGCGCCCGGACGGTCCCGTGCCCACCAGGACAGGAGAAGGATCCATGCGTGCAGTCGTGTTCGAGAACTACCAGACCTTTCCCACCCTCGCCGAGGTCGAGCGGCCGGTCCCCGGGCCCGGTGAGGTCCTGCTCAAGGTCGCCGGCGCCGGGGCGTGCCACTCCGACGTCGCGATCTTCGAGGACTTCACCGAGGGCGCACCGGGGGCGCAGAAGCCGCCGTTCATCCTGGGCCACGAGAACTCCGGTTGGGTCGAGGAGATCGGTCCCGGGGTGGCGGGGCTCGCCGTCGGGGACGCCTACCTCGTCTACGGTCCGATCGGGTGCCAGCGGTGCCGGGCGTGCTCGCGCGGGCAGGACACCTACTGCGAGAACGCGGCCGCGATGCCGTACGCGGGGATCGGCCTGGGGCGCGACGGCGGCATGGCCGAGTACCTGCGCGTGCCGGCCCGCAACCTGGTCCCGCTGGGGGACGCCGACCCCGTCGCGGCGGCGTCCCTGGCCGACGCCGGCCTGACGCCGTACCACGCCATCAAGCTGGCACTGCCGAAGCTCAACGGCGGCGGGCGGTACGCCCTGGTCATCGGCCTGGGTGGCCTGGGCCTGCTCGGCGTGCAGATCCTCACCGCGCTCACCGGGGCCACCGTCATCGCCACGGACATGAAGCCGGAGGCGATGGCCGAGGCCGAGCGGCTCGGCGCGATCACCGTGCCCGGGGGAGGGGGGCAGGTGGAGCGGATCCGGGAGATCACCGGTGGCCGGGGCGTGGACGCCGCGTTCGACTTCGTGGGCGTGGGGCCCACCATCCAGACGGCCATGTCCGCGATGGCGCCCCAGGGGCGGTGCACGATCGTGGGGATCGCCGGCCATCCCTACGAGTGGTCCTTCTTCACGGCCCCCTACGAGGTGGAGCTGACCAGCACGTACTGGGGAACGATCGAGGAACTGCACGAGGTGGTGGACATGTTCCGCGCCGGGCAGCTGGAGCCGATGTACACCACCTACCCCATGGACCGGGCCCTGGAGGCCTACCGCGCCCTAGTGGACGGGAAGGTCTCGGGGCGGGCCGTCGTGGTCCCGCACGCCTGACGCGCACGACGGGCGTTCACCACGGCACCACCGGGCTGGATTGTTGAACAATCCGCCCCGGTGGTGCATGCTGGGGTGACCACCCGATGAGACGGAGGTCACCAGATGGGCACCACGGACCGGCGCGACGCGCTGCGCATGGACCTGAACAGCGACGTCGGAGAGGCCTTCGGCTCGTACACGATGGGCGACGACGCCGCGATCCTGCGGTCCGTGTCCTCGGCCAACGTGGCCTGCGGCTTCCACGGCGGGGACCCCTCGATCATCGCGCAGACCTGCCGTGAGGCGGCGGCCAGCGGGACGACCGTCGGTGCCCACGTCTCCTACCGGGACCTCGCCGGGTTCGGGCGCCGGTTCCTGGACTGCACGCCCACCGAACTGGCCGATGACGTGCTCTACCAGATCGGCGCCCTGGAGGCGATGGCCCGCTCAGCCGGCACCGCCGTGCACTACGTGAAGCCGCACGGGGCCCTGTACAACGCGATCGTCCACCACCGCGAGCACGCGCGGGCCGTGGTGGACGCGGTCCGCAGCTTCAGGGCGGACATGCCCGTACTGCTGCTGCCCGGCTCCGTCGCCATCGAGATCGCCCGGTCCGCGGGTCTGCGCGTGGTCACCGAGGCCTTCGCCGACCGCGCCTACACCCCGGAGGGCACCCTGGTCTCCCGCCGCGAGGCCGGCGCCGTGCTGCACGACGAGGCCGAGGTCGCCCGCCGGATGGTCCGCCTGGCCACCGAGCGCCGGCTCACGGCGATCGACGGCACGGACCTGCATCTGGAGGCGGACAGCATCTGCGTGCACTCGGACACCGCCGGCGCCGTGGCCATGGCCGCCGCCGTGCGGTCCGCCCTGGAGGAGGCCGGGGTGCAGGTGGGCTCCTTCGCATGAGCCCCACGGACCACGCGGCCGGGCCCCCGACGCCGGTGCGCCGCTCCCTGCGACCGGCCGGCCCCCGGGCCGTCCTCGTCGAGTGCGCCTCCCTCCAGGAGGTGGTGGGCCTGCACGCGCGGCTCACCACGGCACCGCTGCCGGGCCAGGTGGAGGCGCTGGCCGCCGCGGAGACGGTCCTGGTCTCCTTCGACGACCGCGCGACGGCCACCGCGGGGGCCGTGGCGCTGCGCACGCTGACCGCCGCCGGACCCCAGGAGACGGCGCCCCGGACCGTGGAGATCGACGTCGTCTACGACGGGGAGGACCTCGAGGCGGTCGGGCGACTGACCGGCCTCGGCACGGACGGGGTGGTCCGCGCGCACACCCGCGCCGAGTGGACGGCGGCCTTCGGTGGCTTCGCCCCCGGATTCACCTACCTCGTGGCCGCCGACGACCCGCTGCAGGTGCCCCGCCGGGACTCGCCGCGCACCGCCGTGCCGGCCGGGTCCGTGGCCCTGGCCGGGCACTTCTCCGCGGTGTACCCGCGCACCTCCCCGGGCGGCTGGCAGCTGATCGGCCACACCGACGCGCGGATGTGGGACCTGGACCGGCCCTCGCCGGCGCTGGTGCGGCCCGGCGACCGGGTCCGGTACCGGGCCGTGCGGGAGCTGGTCCACCTGCCTGGCCCGGTCCCGGAGGAGTCCCGGGCCTCTCATCCGGGCCGGGACGACGAGGCGGAGCAGGGCCACGAGCCGGACCAGCGTCATGACCCGGACCAGGTCCCGGGGGGCGGCACCCGCGCCGCCCTGGCCGTCGAGGCCACCGGGCTGCAGTGCCTCGTCCAGGACCTCGGGCGCCCGGGACTGGGCGACCTCGGGGTGCCAGCCTCCGGTGCGGCGGACACCGCCTCGGTGCGCCAGGCCAACCGCCTGGTGGGCAACGCCCCGGGCGAGGCCGTGCTCGAGATCCTGCTCGGCGGGCTGGCGGTGCGGGCCCGCGGCACCGTGGTGCTGGCCCTGGCCGGCGCTGAGACCCCCGCCCGGATCACCGCT
>DATBUG010000164.1:0-4886 GCA_036516315.1 Citricoccus sp. | reverse complement strand
CCCCAGGAAGGAGGCCACCGTCTCGGCGCACCCGGCCGGATCGGCGAAGACGTCGATGGTCCACAGCGGGTAGTACCGCCAGCCGTTGGCCTCCAGGCGCTGGGGCCACTGGCGGGAGCGTTCGCGCACGCTCATCTGCCGGTAACGGTCCGAGCCGTCGGAGACCAGCGCCACGGGCGGGGTGCGCTCGGCGTTCTGGCCGTCCCAGGACGGCCGGCCCAGGGGGTTCCACACGGCCAGGTCGACGCTGCCGGCGAAGTTGGGCACCACGGTGCCATGGCGCTGCTGCAGCCGGTCGGCCAGGTCTGCCACCAGGGGGTCCCGTGGACGCGGGTGCTGCACCGGGCCGCGGTCCTTGAGGTAGGCCGCCAGCAGGCCGTAGAAGTCGACCGCCCCGTTGCCCAGCCGGCTGGGGTCGAGGTCGTCGGGGTGCACGCAGGTGAGCACGTGCAGGTGCTCCCGGGCCCGGGTCATCGCCGTGGCGTACAGCTCCCGGCCGCCGGCCTCCGAGAACGGACCGAAGTGGTGCACCACGCGCCCGTGCGGGGTCCGCCCGTATCCGAGGGTGAACACGATGTGGTCCCGGACCACCCCGTGGGCGCGGGCCATCGGGGCCACCACGAACGGCTCCTCGGCGCGGTTGAAGAACGGGGCCGCCCAGGGGTTGTTGGGCAGGTTCAGCCGGATCGCCTCGGCCACGCGCCGGGCGTGCAGGGGGCTGGCCGTGATCACGGCCAGCGAGGAGTCCGGGCGGCGGCGGATGTGGTCGAACACCAGGTCCATGGCCCGGTTCACCTCGGCGACCGTGGACTCGACGCCCTCGTCTCCGGCGCCGGGCATGCCGGTCCCGCCGGGAAGGAACTCCACCCGCACGGGCTGGTCCGAACCGGTCAGCTCCGCCGCCCGGGGCAGCATGTCCAGCTGGCCCTCGTAGAGCTGTTCGCTGATCAACCGTGTGAGCTTGCGTTCCAGGCCCCGGTGCATGGTGCGCAACTGCACGGCGGGCAGCACGCGCATCAGGGCGGTGAAGGCCGAGTCCACCTCGCGGGGCAGCGCCACGGTGGCGGTGGGGTCCACCGAGACGTTGAAGGGCTTGGGCGAGCCGGAGGTGCCGTCGCCGAAGGCCACGACCTGCCGGCCGCGGCTGATCGCCCCCAGGGCGGTGCTCAGCGCCAGGGACTCGGCGTCCAGCAGCAGGACCGTGTCGAAGCCCAGCTCGGCCGGGAACTCGGCCAGGGCCAGGGGCGAGGTGGTCCACGCCGGCACCAGCGGCTGCAGCAGCTCGGGTTCGAGCGCGGCCAGGGTCTGCGGGTCCGGGGCGCCTTCCTTGAGCACGCCGCGCAGCACGCGCGCGGCCGCCCGGTGCTGGGCACCGGCCGTCTTCCACCGCTGGGCCAGCTTCCAGCTCAACCGCTGGCTGCCGGTCTCGAGGTGGGTGCTGTCCGCCAGCCGGTACTCGGCCTCGACGCGGCGCAGCGTGGCCGCGTCCGTCATGGCCAGGTACTCGTCCCCGGAGATCATGGCCTCCAGGGCGGACTGCCACCAGGCCAGTTCGAGCTCGGAGCGCAGGTACTCGGTGGGCACCTCGCGGCGCTGCAGGTCCGCCATCAGCTCCTGGAGGCCGTGCTCGCGCAGCTGGTCGATGACGAGGGTGCGCTCGGGCAGGGTCTTGAGGGTCTCCTGGTCCGCCACCAACCGGTCCAGGACGCTGCTGAGCTCGTCCACGTGCAGCTGGTCGAGCCGGTCGGCCTCCCGGCGGGGCTCGGCCAGCATGCCCTGCAGCCGGGCCAGCTCCCCGGCGACCTCCCGGCCCTTGGCGGTGAGCTCCTCGAGTCCGGAGGGGACGGCGGGGTGGCGCTTGGTCTGCGCCCACTGGACCCACTCTGCGCGCTGTGCCTGGACCTGGATGAGGGACTCGTGCAGGTCGGAGACGTGCACGCCGGGACGGATGTACTCCTTGGCCACCCGGCGCAGGCGCGACCGGGTCATCGAGGACATCTCCACGCCGTGCTGCTTGCGCCAGTGACCGGTGGCCGTGGCCGAGATCAGGTCGGTGACGGGACGGTCGAAGATGTCCGGGGTGAACTGGTCCAGGGAGGTGCGCACGGCGGAGAGCAGCTGGATCTGGCGCAGCCACTCGGCCACGGTGGATCCCAGGCGCAACTGGGCCTGCCCGGTGGCGGTCTCCAGCTGCTCGCGCAGCACCGGCAGGGCGGCGGCGAGGTCCTCGGCCAGGCCGTAGGCCTCCTCGGTCTCCTGCACGTTGCGCAGCCGGGCCCCGTACCACGGGCTCTCCGTGGAGGCTCGCGAGAAGGCCCCGAGCTCGCCGGCGCGGATGAGCTTGGCGGCGGTCTCCTCCCGGTTGACCGTGGCGTCCAGCACGGAGCGCTTCAGCCGCACCGTGGTGGAGGGCGCGGGGTCCAGGGCGGTGAGCGCGGCCAGGGACTGCATGGCCTGGAACGGCGAGCAGCCCCAGCGGTCCCGGGTGTTGTGCAGGCTGCGCAGGTGGTCGCGCAGCTGGTGGCGGCGCTCCACCAGGGTCGCGTTGAGCCGGGCGGTGGCCGGCTCCTGCGCGCGCTCGACCCGCAGCAGGGCGCGGATCAGCTGCCGGCGCACGGACTCCGGGGTCGCGCCGGCCGGCAGGTCCAGGGCCAGGGAATCCAGGTCGACGGTGCCGAGGCTGCGGCGGAAGTCGTCCAGGGTGGCGGTGCGCTCGGCCACCACGAGCACGCGCTTGCCGGCCCCGGCCAGCTGCGCCACCGCGTTGGCCGCGGTCTGCGTCTGCCCCGTGCCGGGTGGGGTGACCACCACGAGGTCCTCGCCGGCGGCAATGTGGTCCAGGGCCTCCTGCTGCGAGGCGTCCGCGTCCAGGATGAGCGTCTCGTGCTGCGGGTCCCGCTCGTCCAGCGGGGCCAGGCCGGTGTCCCGCAACCCGGCCCGGCGCGGGACCATGCCCGAGCCGGCGTCGTACAGGGCGGAGACCACGGGGTGGGTGGAGTCGACGACGTCCACCGAGGCGGTGTCCGCGAGGTCGGCGAAGGTCGAGACCAGCAGCCGGTTCTCCACCACCAGCCCGCGCAGCTCGCGCGCCTCCGAGCGCAACAGCTCCAGGGCCGGCAGCGGCTCGAGTTTGGCCGTGGCATAGGCGGCGCGCAGGTAGTCGTCCGGGTCCAGCGTGATGCCGAAGGTGTCCCGGAAGTAGCGGGCCAGCGCCGGGTTGAGGCGGGCACGGTCGGCCAGCTGCAGCTCATAGTCGTCCTGCTCGCTGCGCAGCGTCAGGGTGAGCCGGGCCAGCAGCACGGGGGCGGACATCTGGGTGGAGCGGCCGTCCTCGATGGTCCGCCACGTCGCCACCCCGGTGGCGAGGTAGCCGACGTCGACGCCACGGTCCTCGGCGAGCTCCTGGATCTTGCCGCGCAGCTGGCGGGCGGCTCCGCGGGCGGCGACGAACTGGTCCTCGTCGCGCAGCAGGGTGGACAACCGGGTCTTGCGCCCGGACATGAACTGGGACAGCCCGGAGGGGTGGGAGTGGGTGATGTCGATGCTGTTCGCCGTCGAGGGGGCGAAACGCAGCATGGTGTCGTTCTCGGTGCCCGAGCCCAGCGAGGCCAGCCAGGCCGCGAAGGTGGGACGTTCCTCGATCCCGGCGCCGGCGTCGGGCGACGCCTGGTCCGGCCGCGGTGCCGCAGGGCTCTGGGTTCGGTCCTGCTCAGTCACAGTTGTCCTTCCTGCCGCCGGCTGCTCTCCCGCAGCCCACGACGACGACGGGCGGCAGGGCGCCGGGGGTCACCGATGCTTGCTTACACGGTACCCAACGGCACCGCGGATTCCGCCGAGGGCGGCGGTGCGCCGCACCACCGCCCATGGCGGGTCACTCCCACTCGATGGTTCCCGGGGGCTTGCTGGTCACGTCCAGCACCACCCGGTTGATGCCGTCGACCTCATTGGTGATCCGGTTCGAGATCCGCGAGAGCAGGTCGTAGGGCAGCTGGGCCCAGTCCGCGGTCATGGCGTCCTCGGAGGTGACCGGGCGCAGCACCACGGGGTGGCCGTAGGTCCGCCCGTCACCCTGCACGCCCACGGAGCGCACGTCCGCCAGCAGCACCACGGGGCACTGCCAGATCTGCCGGTCGAGGCCGGCGGCGGTCAGCTCGGCCCGCACGATCGCGTCGGCCTGGCGCAGCAGGTCCAGCCGCTCCTTGGTGACCTCGCCGATGATCCGGATCCCCAGGCCGGGGCCCGGGAACGGCTGGCGCCACACGATCTCGTCCGGCAGGCCCAGCTCGGAGCCGACGGCACGGACCTCGTCCTTGAACAGGGCCCGCAGCGGCTCGACAAGCTCGAACTCGATGTCCTCGGGCAGGCCGCCGACGTTGTGGTGGCTCTTGATGTTGGCGGTGCCCTCGCCCCCACCGGACTCCACGACGTCCGGGTAGAGGGTGCCCTGGACCAGGAACTTCACGTCCTTGGCCTCCGGGTCGTGCCGGGACTCCTCGATGATGTCCGCCTGGGCCTTCTCGAAGGTGCGGATGAACTTCTCGCCGATGATCTTGCGCTTGGCCTCCGGTTCCGTCACGCCGGCCAGGGCCTCGAGGAAGACGTCCTCGGCGTCCACCATGACGAGCTTGGCCCCGCCGCTGGCCTTGCCGAAGGCCTTCTCGATCTCCTCGGACTCGTCCTGGCGCATCAGGCCGTGGTTGACGTAGACGCACGTGAGCTGGTCACCGATCGCGCGCTGGACCAGTGCGGCCGCCACCGCGGAGTCCACGCCGCCGGACAGCCCGCAGATGGCCCGGTACTCGCCGATCTGCTCGCGGATCAGCTCGACCTGCTCCTCGATCACGTTGGAGGTGGTCCAGGACTCGTCCAGCCCGGCACCGCGGCGC
>DATBUG010000163.1:0-3611 GCA_036516315.1 Citricoccus sp. | reverse complement strand
GGGGCGCCCGTGGAGCTCACCGCCAGCGGTAGTAGAACTCCGCCGGAACCTGGATGTCGTCCCGTCCCGGGGTGCGGTTCTCCTGGAACGGAGCCGGGCGGAAGATGGTGAAGCTGCGGTGCCGCCGGCGGGAGCGCCGGTCGCGCTGACGCGATTCATCGAAGTGCTCGTTCACGGTGTCTCACCCCCTCTCGCGGTCAGGGAGGGCCGGACGGTGGTCTGCGGACGCACTGGGGCGCTACCCGGGGCGTGGCGGGACGGCGCAGCGGGCGGCGCGGCGAACGGCGCCGTGGGCTGTGTCGGGACCCGCGCAGGGCGAAGCGCGGCAGAGAGCAGGATGGACATGGCTGGAGCGGTCCCGTCGTCGGAGCCTCAGCGGGGATGGCGGACTGCGATGGACGCGCGCCGGTGACCCGGTGGAGTACCGGTCACGCGGGGGTCAGGGGCCGTCCGGGGGACGGGCCGGGATCAGCAGGCGGCCGTGGGCGCGGAGGCGGGAAGGGGCATGGTGAGGGGTGCGGTTCCGGGCCAGGCGAGGCCCGCTCCGCAGCGCATGCGGAAGTCGCCGTTGATCATCATCATGTTCCCACCTCCTCAGGCATGTCCGTCCGCCGGCGAACGGCGGGAAGGGTGATCGTGGACGTGCGCGAGCACTCCACGGTGGTCGGGCACGGGTTCGACCCTAGCACCGCACTGTGATGTAGGCAACAGTGGGCGGCGGTGATCTGCGGCATCGAGTGGGTGCGACCGTGGGGATGCACGAACGCAACAGGATGCAACAACACAGCAGGCCCGGACCCCCTGCCGGGGACCCGGGCCTGCTGGACTGCTGCGAGGGCGTGGTGCGCCGGGCCGCGTCAGGGCACCCGGCGCGCCACTCAGCGCTCGATCTCGCCGCGGATGAAGGCCTCGACCAGCTCGTGCGCCTCGTCGTCGTGGTGCTGCACGGGCGGGGACTTCATGAAGTAGGAGGACGCCGAGAGGATCGGGCCCCCGATGCCCCGGTCCAGGGCGATCTTGGCGGCGCGCACGGCGTCGATGATCACGCCGGCGGAGTTCGGGGAGTCCCAGACCTCCAGCTTGTACTCCAGCGAGACGGGGGCGTCACCGAAGTTGCGGCCCTCCAGGCGCACGAACGCCCACTTGCGGTCGTCGAGCCAGGAGACGTAGTCGGACGGGCCGATGTGGACGTCGTCCTCGCCGAGCTCGGCGGAGGTGTTGGAGGTGACGGCCTGGGTCTTGGAGATCTTCTTGGACTCCAGGCGCTCGCGCTCGAGCATGTTCTTGAAGTCCATGTTGCCGCCCACGTTCAGCTGGTAGGTGCGGTCCAGGGTGACGCCGCGGTCCTCGAACAGCTTGGCCATCACGCGGTGGGTGATGGTCGCACCGATCTGGGACTTGATGTCGTCGCCGACGATCGGCACGCCGGCGGCGGTGAACTTGTCCGCCCACTCCGGGGTGCCGGCGATGAACACGGGCAGCGCGTTGACGAAGGCGACCTTCGCGTCGATGGCGGCCTGGGCGTAGAACTTGTCCGCCTCCTCCGAGCCCACGGGCAGGTAGGACACCAGGACGTCCACCTCGGCGTCCTTGAGCACCTGGACCACGTCCACGGGCTCGGCGGCGGACTCCTCGATGGTCGCCCGGTAGTACTTGCCCAAGCCGTCGAGGGTCGGGCCGCGCTGGACGGTCACGTCCGTGGCCGGGACGTCGGCGATCTTGATGGTGTTGTTCTCGGAGGCCCCGAGCGCAGCGGAGAGCTCCACGCCGACCTTCTTGGCGTCCACGTCGAAGGCTGCCACGAACTCCAGGTCGGAGACGTGGTAGTCACCGAACTGGACGTGCATGAGCCCGGGGACCTGGTCGTCCGCGGAGGCGTTGCGGTAGTACTCGACCCCCTGGATGAGGGAGGTGGCACAGTTGCCCACACCCGCAATGGCCACACGAATCGGCTTCTTCGACACCGGTACTCCTTGTTGTCCTGATGGTCCAGCGGCCGCACGCGGGGCGCGGCGGACCGGGTCCCGGCGGTCCGGGACGTCAATGCAGTGAGGGTGCTTCCGGCCCGGGACGGGCGAGCACAACCCCATCCACTTTACGCCCGATGACCGGCTTGTGACGCATCGGGGTCCCACCGGCGCCGGCCCGGCCCCCCGGCGTGCTCGGACCGCCCGGTCCGCCGGCACTCCTAGGATGGGGCCCATGAGCCTGCGCACCCCGGACCCCGGCCCGCGGACCGCCGGGTCCGCGTCCCCGCGGCACCCCGGAGCGCCCGACGCCGGCGCCCCCGTTCCCGTCTCGGTCCCCTCGCGCACCGACGGGCTCATGAGCCGGTTGCGCGAGGGCGTGGGCGGGCCGCTCGGGCGGCACACGGTGCCGGGCCGGACGGGGCAGTCCTTCTTCACCCCGATGCGGGTGCTCATCCTGCTCACCACGCTCTCGGCCGTCCTCGCCGTCCTGCTGAAGTCCCCCTGCCGCCTGGGCGGCTGGGGGCAGCCGCAGGTCTACCTCGCCGGCTGCTACTCGGACTGGGCGGCCCTGTACGGGGGGCGCGGCTTCGCCGAGGACCCCTTCGCGCCCTTCGCCGCGGGGGCGAGCTTCGAGTACCCGGTGCTGATGTCCGTGGTGGCCTCGGTCGCCGCCGTGATCGCCGGCATGCTGCCGTTCGCCAGCGTCAATCCCACGCTGGCGTACTGGGACGTCAACTTCGTGCTCACCGCCTGCCTGTGGATCGTGACCGTCGTGGTCACGGCGAAGTCGGCGGGCCGGCGGCCCTGGGACGCCGCGATGGTGGCGGTGGCCCCGGGCATCATCCTGGCCGGTTCGGTGAACTGGGACCTGTGGGCCGTGGCCCTGCTCGCGGTGGGGATGTGGCTGTTCGGTGGCCGCCGGCCGCTGCTGGCCGGGATCTTCTTCGGGCTCGGTGCGGCGATGAAACTCTACCCCGTGCTCATCCTCGGCGCACTGCTCATCCTGGCCGTGCGGTCGATGCGCTGGGCCCCGTTCCTCTGGGCCCTGCTGGGCACCGTGGCGACCTGGCTGGCCGTCAACCTGCCGATGATGCTCGGCAACTTCGCCGCCTGGAGCGTGTTCTTCACCTTCTCCGGCGAACGCGGTCCGGGGCTGTCCTCCGTCTGGCACGCCTGGAACGTGACCATGGGCCGGATGGGCGGCCCGCAGATCCAGGCCGAGGACCTCTCGGCGCTGGCCTACGGCGCGTTCTTCGTGGCCTGCGCGGCCATCTTCGCCCTCGGCGTCAGCGTGCGGCACCGCCCGCGCCTGGCCCAGTTGACGTTCCTGGTGGTGGCCGCCTTCGTGCTGTGCAACAAGGTGTACTCCCCGCAGTTCGTCGTCTGGCTGGTCCCGCTGGCGGCGCTCGCCGTCCCGCGCTGGCGGGATTTCCTGGTGTGGCAGCTCGTCGAGGTGCTGCACTTCTGGGCGGTGTGGATGTACCTGGCCAAGGGCGCCTCGGGGTCCGAGGTGCAGCACTCCATGGACGACACCTTCTACGTGCTGGCGATCCTGGGGCACATGGCGGCCACGCTGTACCTCATGGGGCGGGTGGTGGAGCAGATGGCCGCACCGTGGCGGGACCCGGTGCGTGCCTCGTT
>DATBUG010000162.1:0-3180 GCA_036516315.1 Citricoccus sp. | reverse complement strand
CTGGCCCGCGTGGAGCTGCCGGGGGCCACCCTGGCCGGCTGCCTGACCTACCCGGTGTACCTGCTGCACCAGCTGTGGGGCTGGTGGGTCATCATGCTGCTCTCGCCGTTCCTGCCCCAGGAGTGGGTGCTGGCCCTCGCGCTGGCCGCGGTGCTCGGCACCGCCTGGGCCGTGCACCGCTGGGTGGAGAGCCCGCTGGGCCCGCGGCTGCAGCGGGCGGTGACGGCCGGCGTCGGGCGTCTGCCGGTGGTGGGGGAGCGGCTCTCCCGGGTCGCCTGACCGCCATCCGGAGTCGCCTCCGTCACAACACACCCCCCGTATGGACTTCCGGCCCGGCGCAAGTTATGCTAAGTCCTTACGTCTCCCCTCCGTCCACCCCTGCGGTGTGTCCCGGCGTGCCCGGACGACCGGCCGCAGCGGCGTGGTGTCCGGCCGGGCCTTCAAATAGCGGTGGGCCCCGGACGTCGTGGACGGGCATCGGGGGGACGCACGGAAATGCAGTATTGCAGACGGTCTGTGGAAGGAACCCTCTTGGTCGCCTCGAGCACCTCAAATACCGAAACCGCTAACATCCCCGGGGGCTTCTCGCCCCGTTCCGGCACCAGCGCCGGCCGGATCACCTTCGCCAAGATCCACGAGCCCCTGGACGTGCCGGACCTGCTGGCCCTGCAGACCGAGTCCTTCGACCGGCTGATCGGCAACGAGCGCTGGGCCGAGCGCGTGGCCCACGCCCAGGAGATCGGTGACGACTCCGTCGCGACCACCTCCGGCCTGTCCGACATCTTCGAGGAGATCTCCCCGATCGAGGACTTCCAGGGCACCATGTCCCTGTCCTTCACGGACCCGGAGTTCTCGGACCCGAAGATGCCGGTCGAGGAGTGCAAGGAGCGCGACGCCACCTACGCCGCGCCGCTGTACGTCAAGGCCGAGTTCATGAACAACAACACCGGCGAGATCAAGCAGCAGACGGTGTTCATGGGCGACTTCCCGCTGATGACGGAGAAGGGCACCTTCATCATCAACGGCACCGAGCGTGTCGTCGTCTCCCAGCTGGTCCGGTCCCCGGGCGCCTACTTCGAGCGCACCCCGGACAAGACCTCGGACAAGGACATCTACACCGCCAAGGTGATCCCCTCCCGCGGCGCCTGGTTCGAGCTCGAGGTGGACAAGCGCGACCAGGTCGGCGTCCGCCTGGACCGCAAGCGCAAGCAGCCGGTCACCGTGCTGCTCAAGGCCATGGGCTGGTCCGAGTCCCGCATCCTGGAGGAATTCGGCCAGTACGACTCCATCCGCGCCACCCTCGAGAAGGACCCGACCGAGGGCCAGGAGGAGGCGCTGCTGGACATCTACCGCAAGCTGCGCCCGGGCGAGCCGGCCGCGGTGGACGCCGCACAGAACCTGCTCAACAACCTGTACTTCACCCCCAAGCGCTATGACCTGGCCAAGGTGGGCCGGTACAAGCTGAACCGCAAGCTGGGCGTGGACCTGCCCCTGGGCGACCCGAACGCCTCCGTGCTGACTGAGGACGACATCGTCCAGATGGTCCACTTCATCGTGGCCCTGCACGCCGGCGAGCGGTCCATCACCGGCAAGCGCGACGGCGAGGACGTCGAGGTGCGCGTCGAGGTCGACGACATCGACCACTTCGGCAACCGCCGCATCCGCGCCGTGGGCGAGCTGATCGAGAACCAGATCCGCACCGGCCTGTCCCGCATGGAGCGCGTGGTGCGCGAGCGGATGACCACCCAGGACGTGGAGGCCATCACCCCGCAGACCCTGATCAACATCCGCCCCGTGGTGGCGTCGATCAAGGAGTTCTTCGGCACCTCGCAGCTGTCCCAGTTCATGGACCAGAACAACCCGCTGGCCGGGCTGACGCACAAGCGCCGCCTGTCCGCGCTGGGCCCGGGCGGCCTCTCCCGCGACCGCGCCGGCATGGAGGTCCGTGACGTCCACCCGTCGCACTACGGCCGCATGTGCCCCATCGAGACCCCGGAAGGCCCGAACATCGGCCTGATCGGCTCGCTGGCCACCTTCGGGCGGATCAACTCCTTCGGGTTCATCGAGACCCCGTACCGCAAGGTCGTGGACGGCATCGTCACCGACCGGGTGGACTACCTGACGGCCGACGACGAGCTCGAGGCCCAGATCGCGCAGGCCAACGCCCCGCTGAACGAGGACGGCTCCTTCGCCGAGGAGCTCGTGCTCTGCCGCCAGCGCGGCGGTGGCGGTGAGCCGGTGCTGTCCTCCGTGGACGACATCGACTACATGGACGTCTCCCCGCGCCAGATGGTCTCGGCCGCCACGGCCCTGATCCCGTTCCTGGAGCACGACGACGCCAACCGCGCGCTCATGGGCGCCAACATGCAGCGCCAGGCCGTGCCGCTGCTCCAGGCCGAAGCCCCGTACGTGGGCACCGGCATGGAGAAGTACATCGCCGTGGACGCCGGTGACTCCATCACCGCCGAGGCCCCCGGCGTGGTGACCGAGGTCGCCGCGGACCTGGTCACCGTCATGCAGGACGACGGCACCATGCGGCACTACCCGATCATGAAGTTCGCCCGCTCCAACCAGGGCAACGCCTACAACCAGCGCGTGCGCGTCTCCGAGGGCGACCGCGTGGAGCGCTACAGCGTCATCGCCGACGGTCCGGCCACGGACAACGGCGAGCTGGCCCTGGGCAAGAACCTGCTGGTCGCGTTCATGCCCTGGGAGGGCCTGAACTACGAGGACGCCATCATCCTGTCCCAGCGCATGGTCTCCGACGACGTGCTCACCTCGATCCACATCGAGGAGCACGAGGTCGACGCCCGTGACACCAAGCTGGGCGCCGAGGAGATCACCCGGGACATCCCGAACGTCTCCGACGAGGTGCTGGCCCAGCTCGACGAGCGCGGCATCATCCACATCGGTGCCGAGGTCGAGGCCGGGGACATCCTGGTCGGCCGCGTCACCCCCAAGGGCGAGACCGAGCTCACCCCGGAGGAGCGCCTGCTGCGCGCCATCTTCGGCGAGAAGTCCCGCGAGGTGCGCGACACCTCCCTGAAGGTGCCGCACGGCGAGTCCGGCACCGTCATCGGCGTGCGCATCTTCGACCGCGACGAGGACGACGACCTGCCCCCGGGCGTGAACCAGCTGGTGCGCGTCTACGTGGCGCAGAAGCGCAAGATCACCGACGGT
>DATBUG010000161.1:0-2001 GCA_036516315.1 Citricoccus sp. | reverse complement strand
CCGCCGGCCGCGACCGGTACGCGTCCCGCGGCCCGCCCCCGCGAGGACGTGCTGCCGTTCGCGGACGACTCCGGGGTCACGACCGGGGACTGAGCGTCCGCCGAGGTGGCCGCCGGGCCGGCCCCGGCCGCGTCAGTCGCGGACCGGGGCCGGGCGGTAGGACAGGTAGAGCGGCAGGGCCATCAGCACCAGCCCGCCGAGCAGGTTGCCGGCCAGGACCGGCAGCTGGTTCCACAGCCACCAGTCGTCGAGGCCGATGGGCGCGCCGAGCATCATGCCCGCCGGGATGATGAACAGGTTGACCACTGCGTGTTCCAGGCCCAGGGCGTAGAACGCGGCGATGGGCATCCAGATCGCCAGGATCTTGCCGGCGGTGTGGGTACTGGTCATGCCCATCACGACGCCCAGCACCACGAGCCAGTTGCAGAACACGCCGGACAGGAACGCCAGCGTGAGGCCCCCGGCCGCGCCCAGCTCCTGGAACGCCAGGGTCTTGGACACGGCACCGTCGATCAGGCCCTGGGCCAACGGGTCGGACAGGTCCGTCCACAGCCGGGAGGACAGGGCTGCGGCGAAGAAGGCGGAGAGCAGCCCGCCGAGCACGTGGCCGACCAGCACCCAGCCGAAGTTGCGCAGCATCCGCCCCACCGTGGTCCGGCGGTGGATCACGGCCAGCGGGATGAGGCCGAAGTTGCCGGTGAGCAGTTCCACCCCCAGCAGCACCACGACGGTCAGCCCGAGCGGGAACAGCAGGGCCCCCACCACTCCGGCCCCGGTCTGGGCCGTGGCCAGCACGGCCAGGGCGGTGGCGCCCCCGAGCAGGAAGGTGGAGAAGGTCGAGCGCAGGACGAGCTGACCGGTACTCAGCCCGGTCTTGCTCGCGCCGGCCTCCACCATGGACTCGACGACGTCGGGCGGGGAGACATAGGACATGACCCCACCCTATGCGCGGGCCGGCAGGTGCAGCGCCACGGTGCCGGCGTCCGTGAAGCGGCGGTCGTGGGTGACCATCACGGTCGTGACGCCGCGCAGGGCGCGGCGCAGGTCCACCACCAGCTCCTCGGCCTCGTCCGCCCCCAGGTGTGCGGTCGGCTCGTCCAGGAGCACGACGTCGGCGCGCGCCAGCAGCGCACGGGCCACGGCGACCCGCTGGCGCTGCCCGCCCGAGAGGCGGTGGCCGGAGGGGCCCAACCGGGTCTGCAGGCCCTCGGGCGCCGCCCGCAGCCACTCCCCCAGACCGACCAGGTCCAGCACACGGACCAGTTCGGCGTCGTCCGGACGGTCCCGGGGATCCCGGGCCAGGGCCAGGTTGGCGGCGAGCGTGGAGTCGAACAGGTAGGCCTCCTGCGGGCACCACGCCACGGCGCCCAGCGCCCGGTCCACGGCAGCCCGGTCCACGGCAGCCCGGTCCACGGCAGCCCCTGCCCGGCAGTCGGCCGCCGAGCCGGCCCCGGACACCTCGAGCACGTAGCGGCCCCGGCGCGGGGGCAGGAAGCCCAGCAGGACGGCCAGCAGGGTGGACTTGCCGGCCCCGGAGGCCCCGGTCACCACGGCGAAGTCACCCCGGCGCACGTGCAGGTCCACGGCCGTGAACACGTCCGTGCCACCGCCGGGGTACCGCGCGGCCAGCCCGGACAGACCCAGCCCCTGGATCCCGTACGGTTCCGGTTGCTGGCTGCCGTTCTCCGCGCCGTTCTCCGGGCCGGCACCCGCCGGCTGTAACCGGACGCCGGCGCCCGGCCCGGCGGCGCCCGGGGCGTCGAGCAGGGGCGCGGTCTTCGCGAGCTGGCGGGCCAGCACCGTCGCCTCCTGGCACGCGGTGGCGTACAGGCCGAGCGGCTCGGCCAGGGCCAGCATCAGGAACACCACCATGGCCGTGACGGGGGCGGTCACCCCGTGCCGGATGCACAGCACCATCGCCACGACGGCGGTGCTCCCGGCCAGCAGCGTCACGAGCCCCTGCCCGAGTCCCGCGGCCGCGGCGTGACGGCGCAGAGGCCG
>DATBUG010000160.1:0-2718 GCA_036516315.1 Citricoccus sp. | reverse complement strand
GCTGACCTCCGGGCCGTAGGGGGCCGAGGTCTGGTTCGCCTGCTCGAACTGGGGGCGGGAGACCAGCGAGATGGTGAACTGGCCGGTGGCCTCCACGTTCTCCAGGGTGTCCTTGCGCGTCACCGAGGAGAACAGCACGATCGGGGGCTGCTCCGAGGCCATGGTGAAGAAGGAGTGCGGGGCCAGGTTCGGCGTGCCGTCCGCGGCCAGCGAGCCGACCCAGGCGATCGGGCGCGGGATGAGGATCGACTTCACCAACAGGGTCGTCTCCCGGTCGCCCAGCGCGCCGGGGTCGAACTCGGTCCGCCGGGCGGCGGCGTCGGGGGCGGCGTTCGGCTCAGTGCTCATGTGTCCAGTCTGCCCCACCGCCGGGGAGCCGGACCCACGGGTGGATCCATCGCCCGGACCCGGGTGCCCGCCGCGCGGGGGCGCCCGTCACTCCACAACGGCCGCCCGCCGCGGTCCGGTCCCCGCCGGCCGCGGCCGCGCCACCACGACGCCGGCCCGGTTCCTAGCGTCGTAGACGTCACCGTCCCGTCAGCCCAGGAGGACCGTCATGCAGGCCGGCCACGGCGCCTCGTCGTCCCTTCCCTCCGTGCCCGTGCCCGTGCCCGGGGCCGCGGCGTCGCCCGCGGCGGATCAGGAGGACGCCTGCGGCCAGGCCGTGGCCGCGGCCGAGGCCGTGGTGCCGGACGAGTCGCTGCTCTGGCTGCTGGAGACCGCGGTGGCCCAGTTGCACCAGGTGGTCGAGGAGCTCATCCGGGTCGGGTCCGGCACCCGGCAGGTCGCCGAGCGGATCGGGGCCCTGCAGGCCATCGAGTGGGAGTCTCCGGCCGGCGCGGCCTTCGCCGAGCGCAACCAGCGGTTGCGCGTGCGGGCCGAGGAGCTCGCCAGGACCGCCGATGAACAGGCCGCCCTGGCCCGTACGGCGATCGAGGACCTGCACCAGCGCATCCAGCGTCTGCGCGCGGACCTGGCCGCGGCCCGCACCGTGATCACCACCGTGGCCACGATGGGGGCCTGCTGATGGACGGCGGGCGTGCAGGGGTGGCCCGTCCCGGGCTTCTGGAGGGCTGGCCCGACCCCGCGGTCTACGGGACGTCCTCTCGCGGCAGCGCGGGCGCCACCGGGGCCGCAGGGGCACCGGCCGGCCCGTCGTTCTCCGTCCGCGGTGGACCGATGAGCATCCACGCCAGCCTGGAGGACCTGGAACGGGGCGGCGCCCTGCTGGCGGAGGCCGCCGCGGACTCGACCGCGCTCGCGGCACGCGCCGCCGGCTGGGGGACCCTGATGGCCCTCGCCACCCGGCACAGTGCCCTGGCCGCGACCCTGACTGCGCGCACGGCGGAACTGTCCACCGGGTTGCTCGGTGTGGCGGCGGAGGCCGAACTGCTCGAGCACGCGGTCGCGGCCTCGGCACGGGCCTACCGGGACGCCGAACGGCGCAGCCTGCAGTTCCTCGAACAGGTCGCCGGGCTGCCCGCCGTCGGCCTGGCGGTGGGCCTGGGAGCCGCGGGCCGTCCCATCCCCGTGCCGGTCGCTGACCTGGCCCTCCAGGGCGCCCCGGAGGCCATCGCCCTCGGACTGGGAGCCCTTCCGGGTGGGACGGGCGCCGGGTTCTGGTTCGTCTCCGGCGCGGCGGGCCACCTGGCCCGTGACGAGGGGCGGACCGGGCCGCTGAGCGGACCCGAACGCCTGTACCCGTTGGCGGCGGGGCTGGCGGGGGCCGTCGGGCTGATGCAGGTCGGGCCGGTGCGCGTGCGATCGGTGGGCCGGGGACGCGCCCACGAGCTGGACGGTTCGCTGACCGGGTTGATGGACCACCTGCACGGTGCGCGGGCAGAGGCGGCCGGGCCTGGCGCGGTCCAGGTCACCCGGATTCAGCCCACGGCCGCGGACGCCCCGGACACCGTCTGGGTCGTCGCGATCCCCGGCACCCAGGGCGGTGACCACCGTGATGAGCACGGCTGGTCCACCAACCCCTTCGACGGGGGCGGCAACGGTGAGGCAATGGTCCTGGACTCCCAGCACGTCGCCCGGGGGGTCGGCGAGGCGCTGGCCGCGGCCGGCGCCCGCCCCGGGGACGCGGTCATCCCCCTCGGGTACAGCCAGGGCGGGATCCATGCGGCCCGGATCGCCGCGGATCCGCGGGTGGCGCAGACCTACGACGTCCAGGCCGTGCTCACCGTCGGCTCCCCGACGGCGGAGATCGCGCTGGATCCCGGCATCGAGGCGCTCCACCTGGAACACGACCAGGACGTGGTGACCGGACTGGACGGGCGGTCCAACCCGCAGGGGGTGAACCGGACGACGGTGACGTTCTCGGGGCGCGTGGACGGTACCGCGCCGGGCGAGCCGACGCTCACGAGCGCCCACGCCTTCGACAACTACCGGGCGCACGTGGCGCGGATGGAGTCGATACCAGCGGTGCCACCGGTGCCCGCCAACGCGGCGGACACCGGCCCGGGGAACCCCACCCCGGGGAACCCCACCCCGGGGAACCCCACCCCGGGACCCGCCCCGGCGGCGGTTGCGGCGCAGGAGCACCTGGCCCGGGTGGCCCCGGCCCAGGAGCGGCTGGCCTGGCTCACCACGGGAGCCGCCGTCACCCGGACGGTCGGGCTGGAGCGGACCCGGCCCGGAGAACCGCGCAATCCTCTGGACTCCCGGCCAGCCCACGGGCGGTGCCCACCATCGGCCCGGACCTCACCGGCCGCC
>DATBUG010000159.1:0-5044 GCA_036516315.1 Citricoccus sp. | reverse complement strand
GGCGACGACCAGCAGGGCGCCCTGCGCCTGCTGGACCAGCTGGACCGGGAACTGACCCGGTTCCACGCGACCGGGATCATCGACGACGTGCTCAGCCCGGCCGACCGCTCCGTGCTGGCGCAGTCGATGCTCAACGTCCTGTTGGTCTGCGGCCAGGTGGACCGCTGCCGGGACCTCGCCGAGTCCGTCATCGACGGCCACCACGGCAACCCCCTTTCCGCGCAGTACGCGGAGTTGGTCCTGGCCGCCGTGGACGCGATGACCGGTGAACGCGAGCAGGCCTACCAGCGGGCCGCGCGGCTCGTGGCCCAGCTGGGGGAGATGGGCAACCCCCACGAACTCCAGGTGGCCCGTGCGCTCCTGGTGTCCTGCAGCGAAGGTGACGACGACGTCACCGACGCCCGCGCGTCGAAGGTCTTCCAGGCGCTCGTCGAGGGCCAGACGGGACAGCTCGCCGGCCAGCCACTGGGACGCCTCGGCTGGGTGGCCGAACTCTTCCTGGCCTGGTCCACGGCGCGCATCCACTCTCCCGAGGCGAGCATCGCCCGGCTGACGGCCCTGGCGGACCGCGCCGCGCAGGCCGGGCTGTCCGCCGTGGAGATGTCCGCGCTGGCCTGTGCCTTCCAGTTCGGGGAACTGGCCCTGGCCCCGCGCCTGGCCGAGGTGGCCGCCCGCACCCAGCTCGCCAGCTCGGGCCCGGTGCTGCTGGCCGCGCGGTCCATCATGGAGGGCGACGACGAGCTGCTCGTCCAGTCCCTCGAGGCCCTGGCCACCGCCGGGTACGCGGCCCACCTCGACCACTCCGAGTCGCCGCTGCTGACCGTCGTGTCCCCGCAGGTGCTGCGCCGCATCGCCGATGCCGCCCCCTCGCGCAAGGCGAAGAACGGCGCCGGTGAGGAGGGTGGCTCGGATCCGGAGTGGATGGCGCAGTTGACCCGGCGGGAGCGCGAGATCGCCCGGCTCGTCGTGGACGGCAAGACGAACGCCGTGATCGCCCGGATCACGGGGATCTCCATCCGCACGGTCGAGGGTCACCTGTACCAGATCTACGCCAAGCTGCAGGTCCGCGGACGGGCAGACCTGACCCGCATGGCCGCCGCCCAGGCCCAGCTGCAGGCGGGCCGATGAGCGAGATGACCACGGAACTGCGCACCCAGTACGCCGGCATCCCCGCCGACTCGCCCGAGCTGAGGGCCCTGGTCGAGGACCTCAAGAGCCCGGACCGCGCCGGGGCGGTGATCCTGGGCGGCCCGGGGACCGGGAAGTCCTCCCTCGTCCAGGCCGCCCTGGAACTGTCCGGCCTGGCGGAGAACGTGCACACCGTGCAGTGCACCCAGTCGCTGCGCGAGGTGCCCTACGGCGCCCTCGTGCCCCTGCTCACCGAGCTGGACGAACTCAGCACGCCGGTGAGCGTGTTGCGCTCGCTGCAACAGCTCGGCGCCAACCCGGTGATCGTCGTGGTGGACGTCCAGTACCTGGACGCGGCCAGCGCCTTCGTGCTGGCCCAGCTGGTCCAGAACCGGGCCGCCACCCTGCTGGCCTCCGGCACCGGCCTGGTGGGGCGTGAGTCCGGCATCGCGGCGCTGTCCGACACGGGCATGCTGCGCACGATCCACCTCAAGCCCGGCGATCCGCAGCGGGTGCGCCGGCAGTGCGAGCAGACGCTGGGCGGCCCCCTGACGCTGGGTGCGGCGCGGACGATCCACGGCATGACCGGTGGAAACCCCCGCCTGGTCAAGGCCTTCCTGGAGTCGGCCTTGCACCAGGGGGCGCTGACGCGCGCCCAGGGCCCCTCGGTCCTGCCCGGTCGGCCCGCCCCGTGGGTGCTGTTGCGGCCCTCGCCGGACGCGGACGCCTGGCTCATCGACACGGTCGAGGCCATGCAGGCCGCCCTCCTGCCGGGCGAGCGGGAGTGCCTGGACCTGGTGGCGCTGGCCGGCGAGACCTCCCGCGCCCACCTCCGGGCGGTCGCCGGGGACCACGTGCAGGACCTGCTCGAGACGGGCTTCCTGAAGGAGTCCGGTCCGGACTCGGTCACCATGGCCGCCCTGATGCACGCCGAGGTGCTGCGCGCCTGCATCCCCCCGGGACGCAGCCTGGACCTGTTCTCCCGGTGGCAGGCGGTCGGCGGGTCCTTCCGCGACCGGCCGACCGCGCGGGCCGTGCTGTGGGCCCTCGAGTGCGGGTACCCGGTCGACCTCGAGGACGTCATCGACGCCGGCTACCGGGCGCTGGGCACCAAGGACTGGCCCACCGCCCGCGCCCTCGCGCCCTTCCTGGCCGGCCGGGACGACCCGCGCGCGGATCTGCTCGTGGCCGAGCTGATGCTCGTCGGCGGCCGCACCTGGACGGCCCGCGCCGAGCTCGAACAGCTGGCCGCGCGGTCCGCGGACCCGGACTACCGGATCGAGGTGCTGGGTCTGCTGGCGATGGACCACGTGCGCAAGGGCCAGGCGCCACACGGCTGGGCGGCGCTGCCGAAGGCGCTCGCCGGGGTCCGCGAACACCTGGTGGACCCGCTCGAGCTGCCCGAACCGCTCGGGGCCATGACCGAGCTGCTGCTGGACCCGGCCATGGACGACCGCCGTGAGGAGTTGCTGGAGACCTCGCAGGCGCTGGTCGAGGACCATGGCACGGACAGCGGGACCCGCGCGATCCTGCTGCTGCTGCAGTCGGACGTGCTGGGCCTGGCCGGCCGGTCCCAGGAGGCGATCGCCGCGGCGCGCCAGGCCTTCAACCTGGGGATCGGCTCCCCGGTGTTCTCGGCCCGCTTCGGGGTCAACGCGTTGGTCCAGCTCGTCCTGAACCTCCTGATGGCAGGGGAGGTCGAGGAGGCCCACCGCGTGCTCGACACCCAGGACGCGCTCGCCCCGCGTCAGTGGCACCAGCGCTCCGGGACGGTCCTGGCGCTGCGGGCCATGGTGGACATGGCCCACGGCAGCACCCCGGAGGCGGTCTCCGCCCTGCACGACGCCGTGGTGGAGCTGCGCCAGCACGACCCGGCGCAGCTGCTGCTGCTGGCCGAGGCCATGCTCACGCCGGCCCGCGTCGCGCTCTCCCCGGCGCCCCTGGACCCGGGGGCGGAAGAACGGGCACGCCAGCCGCAGCAGGGCTCGCGGGGCCGGTGGCTGTGGTCGCTGGCCCTGTGCAGCATCGCCGAGGACCGCACGAAGGTGCTCTCGGAGGAGCACCGGCCGCTGTGGCGCCGCATCCTCGAGGACCCGCGGCTCCACCAGGACGTGGTGGTCCGGCGCGAGATCCTGTTCTCCGTGCTGGTCCTGCGGTCGCCGCAGACCGAGGACGACGGCCTGATGGCCCGGCTTCACGAGTTGTGCACCGGACTGGACGGCCGCCGGTCCCGGATCCTGGGCCGGGTCCTGGATCCGGCGCTGGAGGACGACCCGCGGGGCCTGGCCGCCGTGGCCGAGCAGGCAGCCGCCTCGGGCGAGGTGCTGCCGGCGGCCATCGCCTGGGCCCGGTTGGTGCTGCTGCACCACGGGGCCGGTGACCTGAGGCGCCGGGGCGAGGCCCTGCGGCGCCTCAAGAGGCTCGAGGTCTCCAGTGGACGGCAGTTCCCGCCGTTCGTCAGCGGTGCCCTGGCCCTGGGCGAACTGACCGCCCGGGAACAGGAGATCGTGGACCTGGCCGCCTCCGGGATGAGCAACGCGGAGGTCGCGGAGAAGCTCTTCGTCTCCCAGCGCACCGTGGAGGGGCACCTGTACCGGGTGTTCACCAAGCTCGGCATCACCGAGCGTTCCGAACTGCGCGACCTGCCGGTCTGAGCCCCCGCTTCGATCCGCACCCCACCGCCCGTGAGCCGTCCCGGTTCACGGGCGGTGGCGTTGGGGGACCGTGCCGGCGTCGCCCGGATGACGAACCGGGCCGTGCGGGTAGCCGGTGCGAGAGGTGCCGCGTGCAGCACCTGGACGGGGAGCGTGGAATCGAGTACCGGCCCACGGTGTGCGGGACCGGTGGCCACTCCTACGCTCTAAGGGTCAGCGCGAGGTTGTCATCCCCGGCAGCCTCCACGGGCCGGTCGTGCGTCATCTCATGGGCGGGCGGGCCCCTCCACCCTTCCAGGGAGTCCTCATGCCTTCTGCCGTCGATCTTGCCCACCACGGGCCCGGGGGGCGGTCGTGACCGCATCCCAGGTCCCCGACCCCGTGACTGTCCTGCCGCGCCCGGCCTGGGCCACCGCGGACCGTCACCCCGTGCACCACCCGACCCATCCCGTCTTCCGTCCCGCGGGCCGCACCCGGTCCGCGCGTCCGGCGGGCGGCCGCCTGGTGGCCGTGCGCCAGCTGCTCCGCGCCCTGTTCACGCCGGGCCAGGACCGGCCCCAGCCACAGGAACTCAGCCTCGTTCTCGTGGGCACCCCGGCCGACGTGCTGCGGGTGCTGCGTGAGGCCGAGGACCAGCCCGGCACCGGGTACACGGTGGTCGGGGTGGTCCTGGACGGACCCGTCGACCCCGGGGACGTGACCCGGCAGTGGGGCCGGTCCCAGCCCGTGGTCTGCTACGTGGGCCTCGAAGAGGTCGGCGCCGCCGTCCGTGACCTCGGCGCCGACGCCGTCGTGGTGGCCGGCCCGCTCTCGGAGGAGACCGAGGGGCGGGGGGAGCACTGATGAGCGCCTCGAGCGACACCGCACTGCACCCTGCCCTGCGCGTGGCCGTCGTCGGCTCCGGCGAGCGCGCCGGGGACCTCGCCCGGGCCTTCCTGGTGGGCACCGACTGGTACCTGGCCGCGCTCTGCGACCCGGACCGCGCCCGGGCCGAGGCCCTCGCCGCGGAGACCGGCCGCCCGGCCGTGGCCGGTTCCCTGGAGGAGCTGTTCGCCGGGCACGAGATCGACGCCGTCGCCATCACGACGCCGGCGCACACCCATGAGGACCTGGTGCGGCGGGCCCTGGCCGCGGGCAAGCACGTCCTCGTGGACGAGCCGCTGGCGGACCGGGCCACCACGGGCGCCGGGCTCGTGGCCGCCGCGGAGTCCGCCGGCGCGGTCCTGATGGCCGCCCACGCGGAGTGCTACACCCCGGCGGCG
>DATBUG010000158.1:0-5406 GCA_036516315.1 Citricoccus sp. | reverse complement strand
CGAGGGCGGTCTCGAACGTGAAGGAGCACCCGATGACGAACGTCACCAGGTCATCGCGCCAGTACTCGGTGACGGAGGTGGGCTCGGCCATGGGGACTCCGTCCTCATAGACCACGTACTTCGGCACGTCGGTGCGGACGTCACCGCCGGACAGCAGCGGCGAGGTCACCTCGCCGGCGTCCAGCACGCCCAGCAGCGGCATCGGCTTGGGGTTGCGCTGGGCGAACAGCAGCAGGTCGAAGGCGTGAGAGCGCGGCACGATGATCAGGTTCGCCTGGGCGTACCCGTCACAGAAGCCCGACGTCGGCCGGACCAGCCCGGCGCGGAACAGCGCCCGCGCCTCGGCGGGACTGAGCGCGGCGGCGTCGTGGGGTGCGTCGTGGGGTGCGGCGTGGGGCACGGTGTTCGGTGCGGCGTCCTTGGAGGTGGTCACGCGATCAGCTCCCGGTCATCAGGTCGATCATCGGCTGGATGGACACGTAGGCCAGGAAGAGAGTGAGGAGCCAGGCCAGCACGCCGATGGCCAGCAACCACCACGGGTAGCGGTAGCCGTGCAGCAAGTCCCGGCGCCGCCAGGCCACCCAGAGCAGCACGGCGAAGCCGATCGGCAGGATCAGGGCGTTGAAGGCCCCGGCGAAGATCAGCAACGTCTGCGGCGCCTGCCCGAGGAACACGTAGACCACCGCGCAGACGGCGATGAACAGGACCGTCAGCAGGTTGCGGGTGCGCTGGCGGCCGTCCGTGCGGGTGATGAAGGAGACGGAGGTGTAGGAGGCGCCGATCACCGAGGTGAGCGCCGCGGCCCACAGGATGATCCCGAACATCCGCAGGCCGATCTCCCCGGCGGCGTGCCGGAAGGCCTCGGCGGCCTGGTTGTCACTCGTCAGGGCCACCCCGGAGGCCACCACGCCGAAGATCGCCAGGAACAGCAGGACCCGCATCACCCCCGTGACGATGATGCCGAGCACCGAGGTGCGGGTGATCTCCCGGACGGCCTCGGTGCCGCGCACTCCGGAGTCGATCATCCGGTGGGCGCCGGCGTAGGTGATGTAGCCGCCCACGGTGCCACCCACGAGCGTGGTGATGACGAGGACGTCGACGTGCTCCGGCATCACGGTGTTGCGCAGGGCCTCGCCCACCGGTGGTGCGGCCACGACGGCGACGTAGAGCATCAGCAGGATCATCACCGCGCCCAGCAGGACGACGATCCGGTCCAGGGCCATCCCGGCACGCCGGGACAGGAAGATCAGGATGGCCAGCACGGCGGAGACGGCACCGCCGATCTTCGGGTCGAGGCCGAGCATGGCGTCGGTGCCCAACCCGGTGCCGGCGATGTTGCCGATGTTGAAGACCAGTCCGCCGATGAACACGAGGCCCGCGAGCAGCCAGCCGATCCCGGGCAGGACCTTGTTGCCCAGTTCCTGGGCGCGGAGGCCGGCCACACCGATCACCCGCCACACGTTCAGCTGCACGGCGATGTCCACCAGGATCGAGACCAGGATGGCGAAGGCGAAGGCCGCCCCGAGCTGGACCGTGAAGGCGGTGGTCTGGGTGATGAACCCGGGGCCGATCGCGCTGGTGGCCATGAGGAACATGGCCCCGAGCAGGGCGGTGCGGTGCTTGCTCCTCGGCTTGCGTCTCGGGCTGGAGGCACGGGCGCCCGTGCCTCGGCGTGCGGTCTCGGCGGCCTCGCGCGGGGCGTCCTTCATGGGTTCCTCCCTAAAACGGGGTGAGGGTCGTCACAAAGCGTGAGCTCGACCGACCCTACCGGTTGTTCAACAATGAGCGCAACGGCATTGTTGAACAATATGGGCCCCGGTGGGCGCTGCCCCCAGGGCTCGGTGGCCGGACCCCGGCCTGACTGGCACTTGCGGCCGCTCAGGCCGGGGAGAACACTGGGGGCATGCCGAAGAAGAATGACGACGCCCCGCAGCTCAAGGACCAGGACATGTACGAGGCCCTGCGCGAGGACGGGGCCAGCAAGGAGAAGGCGGCACGCATCTCCAACGCCGCGGCCCGGGACGGCCGCTCCGAGGTGGGGGAACGCGGAGGCGACTCCGGCTCCTACGAGGACTGGACGGTCGAGGAGCTCAAGGACCGAGCCCGCGAGCTGGACCTGTCCGGGTATTCGGACCTGCGCAAGGACGAGCTGATCGAGAAGCTGCGCAACCACTGAGCGGACCCGTCCGCCGGTGCCGTGACCCTGCTGGGCCCGGTGGGGTGGTTCACGCGCCGACGTCGGTGCCCTCGGCATCGTCCTGGCCGTCACCGTCGCCGGTACCCGCCGCGGTCAGCAGGGTCAGCAGCGCACGGTCCGGTTGGCGCGTCAGGTCCATGACGCGGCCCTTCTCGAACAGGTCCAGCACCCTGGGGTCGATGTAGGACTCGCGGGCCACGGTGGGGGTGTTGTGCAGCAGCTCGGCGCTGGCCTGCACGGCGACCTTCACCGCCTCCGGTGCGGTGATTCCGGCCCGGTGGGACCGGGCCAGGGACCGCGCCGCTGCCATGGTGCCCTGCCACGTCCGGAAGTCCTTGGCGGTGTACTCCAGCCCGGCGATCTCGGTGAGGTACTCGTTCACCGCCTCCGCCGAGACGCCCCGCCATTCCTTCCGCCGCCCCGAGCGGACCGGGTAGCAGACCGCCGGGGCGGTGCGCGGGGTGCGGGGGATCCCGGTGAAGAAGGCCGCCAGGTCCTCGTCCCGCAGGGTGACGTCCCACTCGCTGCCGGACTTGCCGCGGAACGTCAGGTGGATCTGCGGCCCCTCCACCTGCACGTGCCGGCGCTGCAGGGTGGTCGCGCCGAACGCCTCGAGCTGGCCGGAGTACTCCTTGCCGCCCACCCGCAACGCCCCGCGGTCCATCAGCCGCACGGCGGCGGCCAGTGCCCGCCGCCGGCTTCTCACCTGGACGTCCTGGTCCGTGCCGGCGCCGGAGTTCCCGGCACGGTCGGTCCCGGCGCGCAGGTCCCGCGTCACCCGGCGGCGCAGGGAGGTCAGGGCCTGCCCGAAGGAGATGGACTTCTCGAACTTCTCGGCGTCGCGTTCGGCGCGCCACTGCGGGTGGTAGAGGTACTGCGTGCGCCCGGCGTCGTCCACGCCCGTGGCCTGGATGTGCGCGTCCTCCTCGGCCGCGATCCACACCTGCTTCCACGCGGGCGGGATGGCCAAACCGCGGATCCGCTCCAGGGTGTCCTCGCTGGTGATCCGGCGGCCGTTGGCACCCCAGTAGGTGAAGCCCCGGCCCGCCCGGCGGCGGGAGAATCCGCCGGACCCCGGGGAGGCCGTGGTCAGCGGGCCCATCACGCGCTCTTGCGCCGGGAGGAGATGCCGGATGACCTGGTCTTGCTGGTCTTGCTGGTCTTGTTGGTTTTGCTGGTCTTGCTGCTCTTGCTGCTCTTGCGGTTCTTGCTGGTCTGGCTGGTCTTGCCGGACGTGCCTGACCTGCCGCCGGACGAGGACTTCGCACCCGATCTGCCGGACGTCGTGGACCGGGAGGATGAGGACGACGAGGACGACGAGGGCGACGAGCGCCCTGACCGGCCCGAGCCGGACGCGCCGGACCGGCCCCGCCCGCGCTTGCGGTCGAGGGAGGCCTTGAGGGCCTCCATCAGGTCGATCACCTCGGCATCGTCACCGGCCTCGGCCTCCTCGTCCGGGGAGACGCCGAAGGTGGCCTCGGTGTCCAGGGAGTCGCCCTGCTCCAGCTTGGCGTCGATGAGCTTGCGCAGCTCCACCTGGTAGGTGTCCTCGAACTCCTCGGGGGTGAAGTCCGAGGCGAACTGGTCCACCAGGGCCTTGGCGAGCTTCTTCTCCTTGGGGCTGATCTTGGCCCGGGAGCGCGTGGCCGGGAAGTCGACCTCCCGGATCTCGTCCGCCCAGTGCATCGACTGGAGCACCAGCACGTCGTCCTGCACGCGCAGCACGCCCAGCCGCGTCTTCTGCCGCAGTGCGAAGGTCACGATCGCGGTGCGGTCCGTGGACTCCAGGGCCTCGCGCAGCAGCAGGTAGGACTTCGGGGACTTGCCCTGGGGCTCGAGGAAGTAGCTCTTCTCCAGCCACAGCGGGTCCACCTGGTCCGAGGGCACGAACTGGACCACCTCGATCTCGTCGTTGGTGGCCTCCGGAAGGGACTCGAAGTCCTCCTCGTTGATCACCACGGTCTGCTCGCCGTCGTCGTAGGCCTTGTCGATGTCCTCGTACTCAACCTTCTTCCCGCACACCTCGCACCGGCGCTGGTACCGGATCCGGCCGCCGTCGGCCTCATGGACCTGGTGGAACGAGACGTCGTGGTCGGTGGTGGCGGAGTACGCCTTGACAGGCACGTTCACCAGACCGAAAGTGATAGATCCAGACCAAATGGCTCGCATGGCGGTCAGCATATGCGCCCGCCGGGGGCCGCGGGAGGGGCGCATGGCACGAAGCGGTCGCCAGACCTACACCGTGGGGGAGCGTTCCCTCTCCGTCTCCAGCCTGGACAAGATCCTCTACCCGGCCACCGGCACCACCAAGGCCGAGGTGATGCGCTACTACCTCGCCGTGGCCGAGGCCCTCATCCCGCAGGTCACCCAGCGGCCCGTCACCCGCAAGCGGTGGGTGGACGGCGTGGGGACGGCGGCCGAACCCGGCGCGGTCTTCTTCCGCAAGGACCTGGAGGACTCGGCCCCGTCCTGGATCCCCACCGGCAGGATCGCCCACTCCGACCACACGAACACCTACCCGCTAGCCAACGAACCGGCCGTGCTGGCCTGGTTCGCGCAGGTGGCAGCCCTTGAACTGCACACCCCGCAGTGGCGCTTCGGCCGCAACGGGCAGCCGCGCAACCCGGACCGGCTCGTCCTGGACCTGGATCCGGGGGAGGGCACCGGACTGGCCGAGTGCGCCGAAGTCGCCCGCCTGTGCCGTGACCTGCTCACGGACATGGGACTGACGGCCTACCCCGTCACCTCCGGTTCCAAGGGCATCCACCTCTACGCCGGACTGGACGGCAAGCACAACGCGGAGGCGATCAGCTCGGTGGCCCACGAGCTGGCCCGGGGCCTGGAGGCCGATCACCCGGACCTGGTGGTCTCGGCGATGAAGCGCTCGGCCCGCACCGGGAAGGTCTTCGTGGACTGGAGCCAGAACAACGCCTCCAAGACCACGGTCAGTCCCTACTCGCTGCGCGGGCGCGAACGGCCCTGGGTGGCCGCACCGCGGACCTGGGAAGAACTCGAGGACCCGAACCTGCGCCACCTCGAGTTCGAGGAGGTCCTCGAGCGGGTGGCCGGCGGCCTGGATCCCCTCGCCCCGCTCGGCTGGGTCCCGGACGGCGATCACGGTGACGACGATGGTGACGACGATGGTGACGATGCCGACGGCGGAGGTGGCCGCGGAGGCGGTGGCCGTGGCGGCCGCCGGGGAGGTGGCA
>DATBUG010000157.1:0-8064 GCA_036516315.1 Citricoccus sp. | reverse complement strand
CCGCCGGAGACGGACCGGGTCCGATCCGCACCCGGCGGATTGATCGGAAAGGCCAGGCCGTATGCCGTCACGGACGACAGCACGCAATGGAGGGCCGTTCCGGCCCCTGGCCGGTCCGCCACCCGCCCCTCGATCATCGGGGCCCGTGCCCCGGTCTGGAGTCCGACGTGGATAACCTCACCACCGCCCTGGCCGCCGACGCCGAGCAGGCCACCCAGCCTGCCGAACGGATGAGCGTGGGGGAGCGGTCCTACCTGCTCGACACCTCCGTGCTGCTCTCCGATCCGCGGGCGATCCTGCGCTTCGCCGAGCACGAGGTCATCCTGCCGATCGTGGTGATCTCCGAGCTGGAGAAGAAGCGGGACGACCCGGACCTGGGGTACTTCGCGCGCCGTGCCCTGCGCCTGCTGGATGAGTTGCGCATCGAGCACGGGTCCCTGAACCGGCCGGTGCCCCTGGGCACCGAGGGCGGGTCCCTGCGCGTGGAGCTCAACCACATCTCCGTGGAGGTGCTGCCGCACGGCTTCCGGTCCGCGGACAACGACGCCCGCATCCTGGCGGTGGCGAAGAACTTCGCCGACGAGGGCCGCGACGTCACGGTGGTCTCCAAGGACCTGCCCATGCGCGTGAAGGCCTCGGCCATGGGCCTGCAGGCGGACGAGTACCGCAACGAGCTGGTCCGGGACTCCGGCTGGACGGGCACGGCCGAGGTGACGGCCACGGAGGGAGAGGTCAACGAGCTCTACGACGGTCAGTCCGTGGAGCTCGCCGCGGCCGCCGGGCTGCCGGTGAACACCGGCCTGGTCATCACCTCTCCCCGGGGTTCGGCGCTGGGCCGGGTGGACCGGCACCGCAGCGTGCGGCTGGTCCGCGGTGACCGCGAGGTGTTCGGCGTGCACGGGCGCTCGGCCGAGCAGCGGCTGGCCATCGACCTGCTGATGAACCCCGACGTCGGGATCGTCTCGCTGGGCGGCCGGGCGGGCACGGGCAAGTCGGCGCTGGCCTTGTGCGCCGGGCTCGAGGCTGTGATGGAGCGCCGCGAGCACCGCAAGGTGGTCGTCTTCCGCCCGCTGTACGCCGTGGGGGGCCAGGAACTGGGCTACCTGCCCGGTTCCGAGGCCGAGAAGATGAACCCGTGGGCCCAGGCGGTCTTCGACACCCTGGGAGCCCTGGTCTCCAGCGAGGTGCTGGACGAAGTGGTGGACCGCGGCATGCTGGAGGTCCTGCCGCTGACCCACATCCGGGGCCGGTCGCTGCACGACGCGTGGGTGATCGTGGACGAGGCCCAGTCCCTGGAGAAGAACGTGCTGCTCACCGTGATGAGCCGGATGGGCCAGAACTCCAAGATCGTGCTCACCCATGACATCGCCCAGCGGGACAACCTGCGGGTGGGCCGGCACGACGGCATCGCGGCCGTGGTCGAGACGCTCAAGGGTCACCCGTTGTTCGGGCACGTGACCCTGCACCGTTCCGAGCGCTCGCCGATCGCGGCCCTGGTGACCGAACTGCTCGAGGACGCCTCGATCTGAGCCGGCGGGGGCAACGGGTCAGGACGACGCCTCGCTGCCCCCGGGCTCCCCGGCCTCCTGCTGGGTGATGATGCTGATCGTGCCGTTGGGCTCCAGGTAGGCGCGGTGCACCTCCGAGGGGTCCTTGATGCCGTGGATGCGGAGCAGGGACATGACCTCGTCATGGGTCATGAACTCCCGGCGCATGGTGTGCCGGTTGAGCCGCCCGTCGTCGATCAGGACGCGGGGCCCGGCCTTCAGCAGCCGGGACACGGCGGGAAAGCGGTAGCTGAGCGCGTCGATGACGACGCTCCAGAACAGGATCACCAGCACCAGCAGGAACCCGTCCGCCAGGGACTGCCCGTCACCGACGAGGCCCACGGTGGCGGCGTTGGCGACCAGGACGACCACCAGGACGTCGGTCACGCCGATCCCGCCCGACTCTCGGCGTCCCACGACGCGCAGCAGCAGGAACAGCACCAGGTAGGTCACCGTCCCCCGCAGTGCCAGTTCGGGCAGGGGTGCGCTCGGTAACACGATTGACTGCCAGTCCATGCAGGCCCCTCCCGGTGCACGCTCGTGGCCCGGCTTCCGTGCCAGGCCTGGCGCCCATCCTAGGAAGGAATCCTCCGGCAGAACGAGAGAGGGGGGCCGCCGCGCGATGCGCAGCGGCCCCCAGGGCGGTGCCGGCCGGGCCCCCGCGGAGGGGGGATGTGGGGACCGGGCGGGCCCGCCATAACCATGGCCCCGTGAAACGGGATGAGAGGCCATGGAGCCTGAGCTTCCGTCGGTGCACTGGGTGCTGAGTCGGTATCACACGGATGGAAGCGGTCTCAGCATACCCGGCTTCGGAGGTGCTGACTAGCACTTAGGTGAAGTTCACGCCAGAGACTTTCGGCCAGCCTCCAGGCGACCATCGGACAGATCGCTCCTGACCGCGGCGGAAACGGCGTGGTCAGACGCGGTCGGAGGAGATCGACGGCGGTCAGAAGCGGTCCGGACGGCCCGGGCCGGACTGCAGGGCCCGCCGCTCGCGCCAGTCCCGGCGTGCCTGCCGGGTGTCGGCGAAGGCCACGACCACCCCGGCCGCGGCCCCGGCGAGGTGCCCCTCCCAGGAGACGCGGGGATTCAGGGGCAGGAAGCTCCAGACGAATCCGCCGTAGAGCAGCACCGTCGCGACGGCGGCCAGAATCGCGGCCAGCCGCCGGGAGAGGATGCCGTAGGTGACCAGGAAGGCGCCGTAGCCGTACACCACGATCGAGGCGCCGATGTGGTTGGTCCCCAGTCCGCCGATCACCCAGGTGAGCAGGCCCCCGAGCAGCCAGACGCCGGCGGTGATCAGCCACCAGCGGTGCGTGAGCCAGGCGATCAGGGTGCCCAGGACCAGCAGCGGCACGGTGTTCGAGAGCAGGTGCCCGAACCCCGCGTGCAGCAACGGCGCGAGGAGGATGCCCGAGAGCCCGTCCGGTTCGAGCGGCTGGATGCCGAAGCGGTTGAGCCGTCCACCGGCGAACAGGTCGATGAACTCCAGCACCCACATCAGGATGACCAGACCGGTCACCGGCACCGTGCGCTGCAGCCACTCGGGCCAGGAGCGGTAGGTGGTCGTGAGGGAGGGCGAGGCGGGGCGGTCCACGGGGCCGGGCATGCGCCCAGTCTAGGCGGTGGCCGCTCCACGGCCTGCGCGCCCCCGCACCGTCCACAGGCAGGTGACGGCCGGCACCACGGCGCTTCCACCGCTCTAGGCTGGGGTCATGCCGACAGTACTGGCCGAGGCCGCCCGGGACGCGAACTGGTTACAACTGGCCTGCGTGGTGGTCGCCCTGGCGCTGTTCACCGGGTGCGGAGCGGTCCTGGCCGTCACGGACGTGCGCGAGCACCGGTTGCCGAACCGGTGGACGGGCCTGCTGGCGGCCGGCGGCGCGGTGGTGCTGGGACTGGGCTGCCTGGCCAGCACGGACGGCTGGACACGGTTCTGGGGCATGATCGGCGGGGGAGCGGCCTACCTGGCCCTGATGCTCGTGCTGCACCTGCTGAGCCGGACCGGGATGGGCATGGGGGACGTCAAGCTCGGCGGCGGGCTGGGGCTGTACACCGGGTGGCTGGGCTGGGATCACGTGGCCGGCGCGGTGGTGGCCGCCTTCGTCCTCGGCGGGGCCCTGGCCCTGGTTCTGGTGCTCGCCCGCCGGGCCACCGGATCCACCTACCTGCCGTTCGGCCCGGCCATGCTCGCCGGGGCCGCGGTGGCCCTGCTGACGTGAACCGGGGGCCGGTACCGGGGCAGTAGCGTGGTCCCATGCCCACTCCCGAGTTCGTCCTGTCCCTGCGCGAGAAGATCGGCGCCGACGCCCTGTGGCTGCCCGGGTGCAAGGCCGTCGTCCTGCGCCCGGCCGGCGACGCCGGAAGCGTGCACGCCGAGGACCGGCTGGCCCGGGAGGTCCTGCTGGTCCGCCGGGCGGACAACGGCCGGTGGACGCTGCCGGCGGGCATCATCGAACCCGGCGAGGAACCCGCCGTGACCGCCGTGCGTGAGACCTGGGAGGAGACGGGCGTGCGTTGCACGCCCCGGCGGCTGGCCGGCGTCGGGACCACCACGGAGGTGACCTACCCGAACGGGGACCGCGCCCGGTACCTGGACGTGGTCATGCTCATGGACTACGTCTCCGGTGAGGCCCACGTGGCCGACGACGAGAACACCGACGTCGCCTGGTTCCGGCTGGGCGCGCTGCCGGAGCTGCCGCCGCTGCACGCCCGCGCCCTGGGCTGGGCGCTCGAGGAGACGCCGGAGGCCCGGTTCCTGTCCTGACCGGACGGGGAACCGGGCCTCACGGGCGTGCGGGGCGGATCAGGCCGGGTGCGTCATGGACATCGTGTCCAGGGCGGAGTCCAGCTGCTCCTCGGTGATCTCCCCGCGCTCGACGTAGCCGAGCGCGAGAACGGCCTCGCGCACCGTCATCTTCTCCGCGACGGCGTGCTTGGCGATCTTCGCCGCGGCCTCGTAGCCGATCACCTTGTTCAGCGGGGTGACGATCGACGGGGAGGCGCCGGCCAGGAACGAGCAGCGCTCCTCATTGGCCTCGATGCCGTCGATCATCTTGTCCGCCATCACGCGCGAGGTGTTGGCCAGCAGCCGGACGGACTCCAGCAGGTTGGCAGCCATCACGGGGATGCCGACGTTCAGCTCGAAGGCACCGTTGGTGGAGGACAGGGAGACCGTGGTGTCGTTGCCGATGACCTGGGCGCAGACCATGATGGCGGCCTCGCAGATCACCGGGTTGACCTTGCCCGGCATGATGGACGAGCCCGGCTGCAGGTCGGGGATGAGGATCTCGCCCAGGCCGGTGTTCGGGCCGGAGCCCATCCAGCGCAGGTCGTTGTTGATCTTCATGATGGAGTAGGCGATGTTGCGCAGCTGCCCGGAGGCCTCGACCAGGCCGTCCCGGTTGGCCTGGGCCTCGAAGTGGTTGCGCGCCTCGGTGATCGGCAGGCCGGTCTCCTCGGCCAGCAGCTCGATGACCCGGGCGGAGAAGCCCTTCGGGGTGTTGATGCCGGTCCCCACGGCGGTGCCGCCCAGCGGGACCTCGGCCACGCGCGGCAGGGAGGCCTCGATACGCTCGATCCCGTAACGGACCTGGGCGGCGTAGCCGCCGAACTCCTGGCCCAGGGTGACCGGGGTGGCGTCCATCAGGTGGGTGCGGCCGGACTTGACGACGTTCTCGAACTGGCTCGCCTTGCGCTCCAGGGACGCGGCCAGGTGCTCCAGGGCCGGCTTGAGGTCGTTGATCAGGGCACCGGTGACGGCGACGTGCACCGAGGTGGGGAAGACGTCGTTGGAGGACTGGGACGCGTTGACGTGGTCATTGGGGTGGACCTCGGTGTCCGAACCGGCGGCCTTCAGCGCCTGGGTGGCCAGGTTGGCCAGCACCTCGTTGGTGTTCATGTTCGACGAGGTGCCGGAGCCGGTCTGGAACACGTCGATCGGGTAGTGCGCGTCATGCTCGCCGGAGATCACCTCGTCCGCAGCGGCCACGATGGCGTCGCGGCGCTCCTCGGAGATGACGCCGAGCTCCGCGTTGGCCTTCGCCGCGGCCTTCTTCACCTGGGCCAGGGCGTGGATGTGCGCCGGCTCCAGGGTCTTGCCGGAGATGGGGAAGTTCTCGACGGCCCGCTGGGTCTGGGCACGGTACAGGGCGTTGACGGGAACCTTGACCTCGCCCATGGTGTCGTGCTCGATGCGGAACTGCTGTTCGGAAGAAGCGTGATCGGTCATGGTCCTTTACTGTAGACCGTCACCGGGGACCCCAGCCGTCCGTCACGCCCCGGTGACCGACGCCGTCACTCAGCCGGCGGCGGGCTGGGCCCCGGTCTGCAGGTCCCCGATGACGCTGACCTCGTTGGCGGTGCCCTCGGCCAGCGAGTAGGTCAGCCCTACGATGGCCGTGCGGCCCTCCTCCACGGCCCGCGCGACGGCCATCGAGGACTCCACCAGGCGCTGACAGGTCTGCACCGTGTGCTCGGCGACGGTGCCGTTGACATCCTCGACACCGTGGCGCCGCGCGGCGAAGACCGAGGGCATGATGCGTTCCACCAGCGAACGCTGGAAACCGGCGGGCATCTCGCCGCTGGTGTAGGACTCCACCGCCGCCGTGACGGCGCCGCAGCTGTCATGGCCGAGGACCACGATCAGTGGCGTGTTGAGCTCGTCGACGCTGAAGTCCAGCGAGCCCAGCACGGCGTCGTCGATGACCTGCCCCGCGGTGCGGATGACGAACAGGTCACCCAGCCCGAGATCGAAGATGATCTCCGCGGCCAGGCGGGAGTCCGAGCAGCCGAACAGCACGGCGATCGGGTCCTGGCCCTTCGCCAGCGAGGTGCGCCGGGCGGCGTCCTGGTTCGGGTGCCGGGAGGTGCCGGACACGAAGCGTGCGTTCCCCTCGAGCATCAGGTCATAGGCGCGGGCGGGGGTCAGGTTCATGCTGCGTCCTCCTCGAGGTCCTGCTGGATGGCGCCGGCCAGGGTGTCCATGGCGGACAGATCCCCGGACCCGGCGATGATGACCGTGGTGCCGTCCAGTTCGGTCACCAGGTAGCTGTCCCCGCTGGCGGGCTCGTGCAGGTCCCAGGCGGTCCCGTCCACGGTGCGGGACCCGGTGAGCGGGGCGTTGTCGATCTGCTGGGACACCCAGGTGGGGTTCGCCTGGGCCGTCTGCTTGAAGCCGGCGTAGTCCTTCCCGGCGGTGACGTACCCGGCCTCCCAGAACTCCACCCGGTCGGCGCCGGCGGCGTTCCACCGGGCGTAGGTGGCGTCCCAGTCCGCGGGGACCCGCGGGGCGGTGGCCGTGAAGCCGGCCACGGCGCTCGCCTGCTGCGCGGCGGCGGCGACGTTCACGTCACGTTCGTAGGTCTCTTCCGTGGACCCGGGGTTGAGCAGCACCACCAGCAACGCGATCCCCAGGGTCGCCAGCACGCTGATGAGCATGGCGCGGGCGGACTGGCCGGCTCGTGTGGACTGTTGCGGGGTCAGTCGGGGCTTGGCGGCGGCGGACTCGGGCTGGGGGGTGGTCACCGGTCCATTCTGCCACCGCCGCGGACACTAGGATGAGTCCGCAAGACGTACCCAGCAGACGGAGACACACGGTGAGCACTGACCAGTCCGCGAACAACGGCGTTCCGGCCCAGACGTCGGCGGAGCACGCCGACTACAACATGCTGAACCGCAACCTGGCGGTGTCCGGCACGGAACCGGACCGCAACCTCGCGCTCGAGCTGGTGCGCGTGACCGAGGCGGCCGCGATCGCCGCGGGACACTGGGTCGGCTACGGGGACAAGAACACCGCGGACGGTGCCGCCGTGGACGCGATGCGCGCGTTCATGGACACCGTCCGGATGAACGGCGTGGTCGTCATCGGCGAGGGCGAGAAGGACGAGGCGCCGATGCTCTTCAACGGCGAGCACGTCGGCGACGGCACGGGGCCGGAGGTCGACGTGGCGGTGGACCCGATCGACGGGACCCGCCTGACCGCCATGGGCTACCCCAACGCCCTGTCCGTGTTCGCCGTGGCCGAGCGCGGGGCGATGTTCGACCCCTCGGCCGTGTTCTACATGGAGAAGATGGTCGTGGGCCCGGAGGCCGCCGACTTCGTCGACCTGCGCCTGCCGGTGAAGCAGAACATCCACCTGGTGTCCAAGGCGCTGAACAAGCCGGTCAGCCAGCTCAACGTGTGCGTGCTGGAGCGTCCCCGCCACGAGAAGCTCGTCGAGGAGATCCGTGCGGCCGGCGCCCGGGTGAAGTTCATCATGGACGGCGACGTGGCCGGCGGCATCGCCGCGGCGCGGCACGACACCGACGTGGACATGCTGCTGGGGATCGGCGGCACCCCCGAGGGCATCATCACCGCGTGCGCGATCAAGGCGGTGGGCGGGGTCATCCAGGGCCGGTTGGCCCCGACCGACGACGAGGAGCGGCAGAAGGCGATCGACGCCGGCCACGACCTCGACGCCGTGCTCACCACCGACGACCTCGTGAAGACGGACAACTGCTACTTCGCCGCCACCGG